>JAFNUQ010000025.1 GCA_017383945.1 Bacteroidales bacterium
ATTCCGCTCGCTTGAGTACTACAAACTGGTCAATACTGCAGAGTTCTTTATAACCAACTCCAGGACAGATCCATATCGCATATATTGGCACAAGCGTCCGGGTCAGAAGTATCTGATGCTATGGCATGCCGGCATGGCGCTGAAGAAGATTGAGAAGGATGTGGAAGACAAGCTTGGCTATAGTTATGTAAAGAAAGCTAAGATTGACTCTAAGGTCTGTGATCTGATGATCTCCGGTTGCAAGTTCCAGACTAGGCTCCTCCAGGAGAAATTCTGGTACAATGGAGAAATCCTTGAAAAGGGCATTCCTCGCAATGATATCTTCTTTGACCTAAAGAAACACACACAGATGAGAGCTCGCATCTGTGAGCAATATGGCATCCCTCAGACATACCGAATCGTGCTTTATGCACCTACTTTCCGCAGAGACAAGAGCATCGAGCCATATCGCATCAACTGGGCAGAGCTCGTTCCGGAGTTTAGTAAACTATTTGACGGAGAGAAGGTTACTGTCTTTTTGAGACTTCATCCTAACCTCATCGGCAAGGTTGACACTTCGCCTCTTCTGAATAGCCCTGAGGTAATAGATGTCACACTCTATCACGATATGCAGGAACTTCTGTGCATTGCCGATTTCTTGATTACAGACTATTCAAGCTCAATGTTTGATATAGCGATGCTTGAGAGACCTTGCGTGCTCTATGCAACTGACTTGGAGAAATATGACAGAGGCTATTATTTCAAGTTTGACGAGCTGCCTTTCCCTCTGGCTAGAAACAACGAGCAATTGTCAGATGTGATCCGACAATTCAATAGAGATGCCTACCAGGCAGAGTTGAAGACTTTCTTTGATCAGCAGATAGGATTTGTGGAGGACGGCACTTCCAGCCGCGAGCTATGCCGATGGATGATTACTCACAGTCTGGACAAATCCCTTTGATCAGGTAGGATTGTTCTGATATCTTATACCCTTCCGGAAGCTCGATAGAAGGGACTTGAACGCTCTCAATACACACAGTTTTGTGGCATTTGATGCAGGTAAAATGCACGTGTGAGCCGCTTGAGTGTCCTTCTGCATCTTTGCAGATGCAATATCTGCGCGAGCCATTGCCGTCGTTGATTTCGCGTAGCGCTCCCTTGGCAGAAAATAGGTTCAGCGCACGCGATATGGTCGACTTGTCTACAGTCTCCAGAGCCGTTTCAAGCTCGTTTAGGGACACGGGGCCATCGTTATCAATAATGGCACTCATCACAAGCAGACGCATCGCTGTGGCCTGGATATGATGAGTGCTCAATATGTCTTCTGCGTGTACGTGCATATCGTTACTTTGTACCGAAGATTCTGTCGCCAGCATCGCCTAGACCTGGCACGATATAGGCATCGTCGTTGAGTCTCTCGTCAAGCGAAGCGACATAAATATCAACGTCAGGGTGAGCTGCCTGCACCATCTTCACGCCTTCAGGAGCTGCCACAAGGCACATAAGGCGAATATTTGTGCAACCGATTTCCTTGAGCATAGCAATCGCATCGCAACTGCTGCCACCGGTTGCCAGCATAGGGTCGGTAATGATCACCAGTCTCTCATTGATGTCTTTCGGCAACTTGCTGTAATATACTACAGGCTTATGAGTCTCCTCGTTGCGATATAGGCCGATATGGCCGACCTTGGCAACAGGCACAAGTCTGAGAAGTCCGTCAACCATTCCAAGTCCTGCGCGGAGGATAGGGACGATGGCGAGCTTGTGACCTGAAATCTTCTTTGCTACCATCGGACAGATAGGTGTCTGGATCTCAACATCTTCAAGAGGGAGGTCTCTAGTGAGTTCGTAACCCATTAAAAGGGCGATTTCCTCAAGGAGTTCTCTGAAATCCTTACTTCCTGTTTCTACTTCACGCATAATTGAGAGTTTATGCTGAACGAGCGGGTGGTCGATAATGTGTAGCTGACTCATAATTCTTAATTTTAACCCTTAAAGATAACACAAATTTCTTTATTTTTGTCAAAGCAAATCAACACTCCTATGATTAAGATTTATTGCAAAAATACAGGCACGACCAAATCCTTCATAGAAGGAGAGTCACTTCTCCAGATGAGTAAGGAATTTGAGTTTGAAAAGCCCCATGAGATATTGTGCGCAAAGGTCAACAATGTAACTGAAGGTCTGACATTTAGGGCCTTTAACAGCAAGGAGATAGAGTTTCTTGACTACCGCAGTTACACAGGCCGCAGAATGTATTGCCGCTCGCTTTGTTTCCTTCTGAGCAAAGCCGCCAGAGATATTTTCCCTGGTTGTAGAGTAATAATGCGTCGACCTATCTCCAAGGGCTATTTTTGCGCCTTGATCAAAGAGGACAATAGTCCTCTGACTATTGCTGACGTGGCTGCAATAGGTGATAGGATGAAGCAGATTGTCAGCGAGAACCTTCCGTTTAAGAGGCGTCAGGTTCCTGTAGATGAGGCGATCAAGCTATTTGGTGAGCTTGGTTATCACGACAAGGTCAAGC
>JAFNUQ010000026.1 GCA_017383945.1 Bacteroidales bacterium
GCGAGCTTGAGGGCGGTGTTGCCGCAATGCTGACATCATCAGGTCAGGCTGCAAATTTTTATGCAACATTTAATATCGCAAACGCAGGCGATCACATAATTTCTTCTTCTACAATTTATGGTGGCACATTCAATCTTTTTGCCATCACAATGAAGAAGCTCGGAATCGACTGCACATTTATCGATCCAGATGCAAGCGAAGAAGAGATTTCTGCTGCCATCAAGCCTAACACCAAGGCGGTATTTGGCGAAACAATAGCCAACCCAGCCTGCAATGTGCTTGATATTGAAAAATGGGCAAGGGTAGCACATAGCCACGGACTTCCTCTGATTATCGACAACACCTTCCCTACCCCGATCAACTGCCGTCCTTTTGAGTGGGGCTGTGACATCGTCACTCACTCTACAACAAAATATATGGATGGTCACGCCAGTGGCGTTGGAGGATGCATCGTTGACAGCGGTAACTTTGACTGGGAAGCCAATGCAGAGCGCTTCCCTGGACTCACAGAGCCAGACCCTTCATACCACGGACTCGCCTACACCAAGGCGTTTGGCAAGCAAGCCTACATCACAAAGGCTACGGTACAGTTAATGAGAGACTTGGGTTCTATCCAATCTCCTCAAAATGCCTTCCTTCTTAATCTTGGCCTAGAGACTCTTCACCTCAGAATGCAAAGACACTGCGAGAATGCTCTCAAGGTAGCGGAATATCTCAAAGGACACGAGAAGGTTGCCTGGGTCGAATATCCAGGACTGCCTGACAGCAAATACTATGACCTCGCCCAGAGGCAGTTCCGCAACGGCAACACTTGTGGTGTGCTGACTTTTGGAATCAAGGGTGGACGAGAGGAGTCTATCAAATTTATGGATAACCTCAAGCTCGTGTGCATAGTAACTCACGTTGCTGATGCCCGTAGCTGCGTGCTTCATCCGGCATCACACACACATAGACAACTTTCTGACGAGCAATTAATAGAAGCCGGTGTGAGACCGGACTTAATCCGTTTCTCCACCGGCATCGAAGATGCTGCTGATATCATTGCTGATATCGAGCAGGCATTGAATGCGATTGACGCTATTTAACCTCTATCGTAATCTGTCCAGACTCAACTCCTGGAGCTGAAGCTGTGAGAGTCACCTGACCAGGGATCTCCTCTGACTGAACGATAGCTGTGAGCATACCGTTGAAGAGGTGCATCTGAGGAAGATGGAAGAGATCAAGGCAGGTTGGGTCTCCGTTGGCAGACGCTCTATAGCGACCTGCTTCTCCCTCTGTACTGAAGCTCACTAGCGAGCCATCAGAAGGACAGAGGTTGCCATCCTTATCTACCATACTGATAGTGACATAGGCGAGATCCTTGCCATCCGCAGCGATAGTCTGCCTATCAACCTTGAGCTCAAGATGATGAGGCTCGCCTGCGGTTCTGACAACCTTCTCCGCAACAGCCTTGCCATCCTTGTCAAATGCTACAACCTTCACCTCGCCTGGTTCATAAACAACGTCATTCCACATCAGGCGGTAACGTGTCTGGTCTGTATCATTTCTCTTTGTCTGGATACCCTGGCTCTTGCCATTGATAAAGAGTTCAGCTGCAGGATAATTGGTGTATACAAAGACAGGTGTCACTTCTCCCTCTCTACCTGGCCAAGTCCAATGTGGGAGCACGTGAAGAGTCTCCACATCAGGACGCCATACGCTTCTATAGAGATAATATCTGTCCTTAGGGATAGATGCCAGATCGATTATACCGAAGTTGGAAGAGTGATTTGGCATCAGGTTATATGGAGTAGGTTCTCCAAGGTAGTCAAAACCAGTCCAGACAAATTGCCCGATCTCCCAATCATAATCCTCGGCCATTCTGAAATCAAGGTCAGGAAGGTTAGACCAAGAGCAGTATTCAAGATCATAAGAAGAGCACTGAAGATCCTTATGGTATACCCTGTTGGTAATCTGTACAGGGAATTTGTAAACGCCACGAGAAGAAATAGTTGACGCTGTCTCGCTACCGAGAACCAACTTATGTGAGAGCTGGTCATAGGCCTGCTGATAGAGGTGTACTCGATAGTTGAGACCTGGCACATCAAGAAGTCCTGCAAGACCATTTCTAAGCACACATAAAACCTGATCCATACCGCAAGTGATAAAACGGGTAGGGTCCTCTCTCTTGCAGATATCCATCAAGAACTTGGCAGTCTCGTAACCAGACTCACGGCACTGGCTTGGTACCTCATTACCTATACTCCAGCACACGATAGAAGGAGCGTTACGGTACTGATGAAGCATATTTACCATATCCTTCTCTGCCCACTCATCAAAGAAAAGGTGATATCCGTTTCTACACTTTGCCACATCCCACTCATCAAACGGCTCGAGCATCATCATGAAGCCCATCTCATCACACAGGCTCACGAGTTCAGGTGCAGGCATATTATGAGAAGTGCGGATTGCATCACAACCCATCTCCTTGAGCATAGTCAACTGACGACGGAGAGCAGCCACATTAATAGCTGAGCCAAGAGGTCCGAGATCATGGTGATTGCACACACCCTGGAATTTTCTAACCTTTCCATTAAGGAAAAATCCCTTATCTGCAATAAGTTCTATTGAACGTACACCAAAACGAGTTGTATATTCGTCTACTTTCTTGAAACCTTTATATACAGAAGTCACTGCATAGTAGAGATCTGGAGTCTCAGGTGTCCAAAGCTTAGGTTTTCTGATCTTGAGTTTCTGTACTCTGCGACCATCCTCAGCCTTCTTTGATCCACAGCGCACTGCTACTTTCTTACCTGAAGCATCTCGGATGACGGTTCTTACTCTCTTGGCGCCCACGAGAGAAATCTTCAGATCCACGGTAGCCGCTTTCTCGCTCACTTCCGGTGTAATAACCTGAGTTCCCCAGATAGGAATATAGCTCTGATTGGTCACTACCAGGTGTACATTTCTGTAAAGACCTGCTCCCGGATACCAGCGTGATGACTCAGGAAGATTTTCCAATCTCACGGCAAGAACATTATCCTGGCCATCAGCATTGAGATATGGAGTCACATCAAAATGAAACGAGTTATAGCCATAAGGCCACTCACCGACAAACTGCTCGTTGACATATACCTTTGCCTGGCTCATAGCTCCATCAAAAAGGAGCTGCACCTGCTTTCCTGCCTTATAGTCAGGAACATCAAACTGGGTTCTATACCAGCCGACACCCACATATGGAAGACCGCCGGTACGACCGGTCTTGAGGCTGGCCCTACGCTCAAAGTTCTGCTCAATCGCAACAACCTGAGCATCATTATTTGCATCAAAAGGTCCGTAAATCGCCCAGTCATGAGGCACGGTCACCTCTTGCCATGCACTGTCATCGTGGTTTTTAGATGTAAAGTCGCCATCCTCACGAGTAAATTTCCAGCCCTTCTCCAAAAGAATATCCTGACGATACTCTCTTGCATAGAGCGAACTCATTGCGAGCAATAGTGCTACTGATAGTGCAATTAATCTTCTCATATTACTTTATCTTTTTGTTTTTCTTGTTGTCATTCCAGGTTCCGTAGATTTCGCTCACATTTCCCGCTGTGATGAAGGCATTTATTTCTTCTTCGTCAATATGCTTCATCAAGTTGACAAACTCATCCTGGGTCAGAAGCGCCTGAATCTCCATATTCTTCTTTCC
>JAFNUQ010000027.1 GCA_017383945.1 Bacteroidales bacterium
GTACTCACCTCCCTGAATTGACGCTATGGTCGCCCAGCCGAAGGCCTTGTCCTGACGAGACTCCCTACCTGTTGCGAGGCAGGTAGAAAGGCAAAGAGCAAGAGCTATAATGAGAATCCTCTTCATTAAGCTAGTTGTTGATTACGTAGTTGATCAAAGATGACATCTTGCTGATGTAGTCTGAAGTAGAGATGACCATCTGATCGCCACCTGTATAGCGGTATGGTGAAGTGTCATATTCGTCACCTACATTTGTGGAAACATAGTCTGTTGACTTGCTAGGGGTGCTGTCCGGACAAGGTTTGTAAGGATTTGATGTGTTGCGCATTGGGCTGAGCCAGCATCCTTCGCTGTTTTGTGCTTTGATGATATCTTTGGCCACCTTGTCATCAGTAGTTGTGTTTAATCTGACAGTGTAGTACTTCTGGAGCGGAACGAGCTCATTGGTTACGAGAGGCGAATTCTTTGTGAGCTCCTCGACAGGAGTCTTGATGAGCTCTTCATACTGTGCCCTAAGAGCCTTTGTGTTTACCCAAGCAGCCGAGCCATAGTGGCCGATAGTGTTGCTGATGTCCTGATTGTGGAAATATCTTCCATTGAAGACATTACTTCCTTCGCGGTGAACATATTGTGGAAGGCCGGTCTCTGGCTGGATAAATCTTGGCACTAGGAATGCCTCTGGATCTGAAGTCGGACGGCCCCATTTCTTGACCTCCTCTTCAGGGAGTCTCAAAGACTCAAGATAATCAAGAGCCGCAGGGATGCCGGTAAGGAATCTGGTGTCTCCAGTGAGGCGATAGTAACTCATCAATAGTCTGATGCAGCGTACGGTTGTTGAAGAACTGATACCTTTAGGCTCATAAGAACGAGCGTGAGCTGGCTTGAGGTCAGCTACAGTATACTGGTCGCTCCATCCTGGATAAGGCTGACCTTGCTGGAGGAGGATAACGAGACGCATAGCTCTGAGGATTGGCTCTTTAAGGCCTGGAACTCCAAGTGTCTGATAGCACTGAAGGAGGAAATCTGTTGCCTGAGGGATCACATCGTCGTTGAGTGTGATAAATGAAGAATAGTCTTCTTTGCCCTGGAACGGGTGATTGTTCATCAGCGGATATCTCTGTGGCCATCCGCCGACAGGATACTGGCTCTCAAGTACAAAGCCTATAGCCTTCTCTAGAGCTGGAAGGAACTTTGGATCATACTTCTCAACATAGATTCTGAGAAGGAACTTTGCGCAGTCTGTTGTACAACTGTCGTCATAGGTTGCATTGCCATAGTAGTGCTGATACTCCTCGAGTCTCCAGCCGCTGTGGCCGATTGTTCTATACCACTCCTTGAGAGACTCCTCTCCTGCAAAGTCAAAAAGGTAGTTCCAACCACCATTGTCCTGCTGACCCCAGATGAGTGCGTTTGCTACTCTACAAGCAGCCTCGTAGTAGTACTCATCTCCGGTTGCGTGGTATGCATCCAATAGGATCTGTCCCACAGCCGGAGTGCTTGGGGACTGAGTCCATACGATACTTCTTTTAGACTCCATTTCACCCCACTGTCTGGAAAGATCAGGAAGGTAGTTCCAAGCGAAGCCGCCGTTATAGCTGACCTTGTCCATCATAAACTCTGTGCCTGCTTTCATTGCATTCAGAGCCTGATCCTTGACTTTATTGTCTTTTGCTGATACACTAAGCGGTGTGGAAATAATGATTAGTGCTAATAGTAGGGTATTAAAATTCTTCATTTCTTATGGTTATTTGTTTATATTACCAAAAGTACAAAAATAATCACTATTTTTGTGTCTATTAGCATATAAATACTCACAATATGAAAAGATTTATCATTCCGATTCTTGCGATGGCAGGAATGCTTTTTGTTTCTTGCTGCAACAATGCAGCTGAAAGCGCAACAGACAACACAAACACAGAACAGACAATGACAAAACAAAGCGACAATTTCCTCTTTGCCTCTGAGATTCCATGGGCAGATGCAGGCGGCGGTGCTGAGCGTCAGGTTCTCGGCTACAACGATAACATTATGATGGTTAAGGTTAAGTTTGACAAGGGCGAGGTTGGTGCTATGCACTCTCATCCACACTCTCAGGTGACCTATGTAGCCTCTGGAAAGTTTGAGTTTACTGTAGGTGATGTTACCAAGATCGTAGAGGCTGGTGACGCTCTTTACAAGCAGCCAAATATCGAGCACGGTTGTGTGTGTCTCGAGGAAGGTATCCTCATCGACTGCTTCAACCCAATGCGTGATAACTTCATCGCAGAATAATAGCCTTACATAAAAAAAGAAAGAAGGCCTCTCACTCATCGTGGGAGGCCTTTTCTATACTGCCGGTGTGTCCTGCGCTGCTCTCCTTGTGGGGTCTATTGCGGAGGGCTGCTGTGTGCACCTGGGGCCGTTTCTGCACCCATCGCTCGCTTGAAACTGCCTCCCGTGTGCGCTCGAGACCTTCTCCGCACCCGTCTGTAGGCAGCGAGCCTTCTTTTGCGAGCTGCCGGTATGCACTTCGTCACAAATTTTGTCGTTCTGTAAAGGTTATTGATCATACAAAACAAAAGCGAGACCTATGAAAGGCCCCACTTTAAATGTTCTCACAACGGAATAATCCTTATTGTGAATTGCTTCGAATTTCTGCAAATATAGAAATTTACTTGTGAAAGAACAATAAGTTATATAATTTTACAACAAGCATAATAACACTATACTACATTTATCGTATGAAGAAGGTATTAGGACTTGATTTAGGAACAACCTCAATTGGTTGGGCTTTGGTTAATGAAGCAGATAAAGAGCCAGAGAAATCTTCTATTATTAAGTTGGGTGTTAGAGTTATTCAATATGATAACTTTACAAATCCGGAAGGAAAAGAGTTAAAAGGAAATCCTGCTGATTTCTTTGCTTTAGGAAAATCAGTTACTCCTAATGCTGCACGACGCCAGTCAAGAAGTATGCGCAGAAATCTCCAGCGATATAAGCTCCGAAGAAGCGTTTTGATTGAGACGCTTAGAGAATATGGCTGGATAACAGAAGAGACAATCCTTAATGAAATAGGCTCTTTTTCTACATACCAGACAATTAACTTAAGAGCAAAAGCGGCAACGGCGGCTGTGTCTTTGGAGGAGTTTGCTAGAATTCTGTTAAATATTAATAAGAAAAGAGGTTATAAGAGCAATAGAAAACTTAAAGATGCCGGTGAAGGGGAAATAGTTAACAGTATTGATATTGCTAAGGAACTATATGAGAAAGATCTGACACCTGGTCAATTTGTGCTTGAGCGTATAAAGCGAAACGAATTTGATATTCCTGATTTTTATAGATCGGATCTCCAAAACGAATTTGATAAAATCTGGTCTGTTCAAAAATCTTTCTATCCCAATGAATTATCTGAAAATCTAAAAGGCTCTCTCGCTGAAAAGAACAAAAAGCAGACTTGGATGGAATGTCAAAAATCTTGGAATCTGCAAGGGATAAAAAGAGAATTTAAAGGAAAGGAACTGTTAAAAGAAAACTATTTGTGGAGAGCGCAGGCTCTGTCAGATAAATTGGATTTAGAGCAATTGGTTGTAGTGCTCCAAGAAATTAATGCTCAAATAAAGAAGTCCTCTGGTTATCTGGGAAATATTAGTGATAGA
>JAFNUQ010000028.1 GCA_017383945.1 Bacteroidales bacterium
AAGCCAGTAGAGACCCTCATTGCCTGTATTGATGTCTGTGTGGAAGTTCATATCAAGGAGCACCACATCAGGGCGGAACTCGGCCATCTTAGTGACAAGTACTCGCGGAGTAGGGATCAGCTCAACTTCTGCAAAATGCTTGGGCAGCAGCAACTCAAGTGCCGCTCTGATGCCGCTGTTATCATCAACAACTAGTATTTTACCTTTGCTCTTTGACATCGTCTAAATTATATCTGTTACTCGTTTATACAGATTCTGACAGGTCCGAGAAGACCTGAAGACTTGAGAGGGGCGTCTTTTGAGAAGAATTTGTAACTAACGATCGAGTGACGTCCCTGTGATGGTCTTGGAAGGTTCTTTTCCAACCACTCCGGCACTTCGCGTATCGTACTACCGATATATGGGTTGCCAGGAGCATAAGAATATCTAGCAGGCTTATCCCAATCTATATCATCAGGCTCGAGTTCGTCGCCAATCATTCTGTTGGCCCAAAGATTTGTCACTCTCACCTCAATATCATTGTTACCTTCCTTGACTGCCTCAGTGATGTCTGCGATAAAAGGTCTTTGCCAGAGAAGGCCGCAGTTCTTTCCATTTACAATCACTTCCGCCATATTCTTTACATCACCCAGATCAAGACAGATCCTGCTTCCGTCAGTAGGGATGGCAACTTCAGCAGAAATCTTATAACTTGCTGTACCTGAGAAGAATCTCACTCCTGCTTCCAGATGAGCTGTCCAGTCACATAGGCTATCAAGTTTCACCTGCTCAGGAGCACCACGTCCTTCCTGGAAATCAACAGTCCAAGGACCTTCGAGCATTTTCTGCTCTGCGAGAGGGTCAACAGAAGAAACAACACTATCGTTGAGAGAGATTGGTAGACGCTCCTGTCCACGCATTACTATGAACTCAGAGCCTCCCGGATTGAGCCACATGCCATCAGCCCAAGGCAGATCAAGCTGCACCGGCTGTTCTGTGTCCTGATTGCTGACAAAATAGATATCTATGTCGGCGTCACGGCGGTGAATCCAATGCACTTGACCTTCAATCTGATGTGCAACAAAATCACCTCTCTGCAGAAGCGCCTGACATTTTGCAAAATAGTTAAACAATGCTTTAGCTCCGCCTGCTTCCCACCAAGTGTCGCCAGGGGTAAACTGTGTTCCCCATTTGCCGAAAGTCATACCCGGCTTGGCCCAAGGCCAAGGATTGCTGGCTGCCGCATGCATCATAAGGCGGTTGATTCCGACGCAGAAGACCTTGTCAGCAACGACCTTCAGCGCAAACGGATCATTTTCCCAAGCATTGAGCGGCCAGCAAGTAAATCCTTCTGCATACACTTCACGACGGCCATATTTGTGAGCAAGATCTGATACGTGGTAAATGCTTCTGCCACCCCAGTTTGCCGGCTTGGTCCAGAATTCTCCACAGAGTATAAAGTCCTCATCTTGAGCAACAACTTTCTCTGAATCAAGAGGTTCGCCGTATGGCTGTATGAGCAGCCTCATGCCTGGTGTCTGCTCGACAAGCTCAGCCATATAGCCATAATAATTCTCTGCAAACAAGTCTTCTATCGTAGCTTGCCAGTCTTTCATGAACTGTCCGCTCTTCTCCTCGCTTTCAATCTGCTTTCCGGCCAGAACAGCAAGCCAAGGTCTCAGGTTGTAACCGCGATGAGACGCAAACTCCTCTTCCATCTTCGGAGTCCAGCTCTGACTTTTCTGCTCATAGCTGTCAATTTCAAAGTTGACAAGGGTCTTTCCGGCAAGTTCACCGGCGATGTCAAGAATCATCGAAGGGTAACCTTTCCAGAAATGGAGCACTGCTTCACGACTCATCTTGTCACATTCAAGACCTACTCCCGACACGGGTGAAGTTGCCCAATCAGTCTTGTTAAGTGATGTGTAGCCAAATCGAATAATCTCCCAATCCTTGCCGGCAGCATCCCAATTCAACACGCCGTCTGCAGACATATAAGAACTGATGTCCACAATCTCGTCAGACATTATAGTTTCTACGCCTGCAGGCATAGCCAGAACGCAGATATCACGATAAAAATCAAGGCGCTGCAGAGGTTTCTCAAGCATCAGCTCATTCTGACCTGAGTGCAATTGTGCACTAGTCCACACAAGCTCGAGCATTGAATACTCAGGTGTAACATTTGGGTATGCGCTTGAAGACCAACCTGGGCAATTGTGTGTTCCAAATGTGAGGCCGAGTCTTGCACACTCTTCCATTGCCCAACGCATCAGCTCCTTCCATTGTTCAGAGCCGACAGGATTCTTCTCGTGAGTAAATCCTGTCTGTTCAAGACCACCAACCTGAAAATTCTGCACTCCTGCTACTCCGGCTGCAGCATAGGCTTCAAGGTCAGCCGTAATACCTTCCTTTGTCACCCATCCGTCCATCCATTGCCAAATCATTATCGGCTTGGCTTCTTGAGGAGGATTTTCAAATGCAGCTATTAATTCTTTTTCAGTTTTAGATGTACAAGCCAGAGAGATTAGCCCAGCGGCAAGGACAACAAGTTTTTTCAGCATACCCATTTACATTTGATTTGTAAAGATAAGAATTTATTTATTCTTTCTTTAGTGCTTCTGATGGATTAGTACGCATCAATCGAGCTGCTTGGATGCTGATAACTGCGATAACGATTATCATTACGGTAGCAAATGCTGCAAGATATATGAGAGGGGAGTTGGCGATACGGAT
>JAFNUQ010000029.1 GCA_017383945.1 Bacteroidales bacterium
GTAGCCAAATCTCATAGGATTGCCAAGCTTTGCCATTGCCTCTGTGCAAGTCTCGTTTTTGCCTGTTTCGGTGTTCTTTTTGCGCACATTGATATGTATGTAGACGAAGTTCTCATCAATGATCGGCTTAATCTCAGGATCGGTGCTGATGTAGTCTGCAAACCTTAGGCACCAAGGGCACCAATTTCCTCCCACCTGAGTGATCACAAATTTGCCTTCGGCTTGTGCCTTCTTAATTGCTTGGTCTATCTGCACAGCAGGATCTGCGCTATCGTCATAAACCTTAGGGAAGTCCTTCTTCTGAACCTCCTGGGTTGCTTGAGTTTCCTGGCTAGTGCTGTCTGATTTTGGATTGCCGCAGCTGATCATGAGCGCTGCAAAGGCTACGATACCGGTAATAATGTGCAATTTCATATCTGATGTGTAGTTAATCTAAAAATTGGCTTGTATTAATATTGTCAAATTCTTCTTTAGAGATGCGTTTGAATGTCATTGAACCCACTTCTTTTGATGCTACTCCGAAGTATGTTCCCTTCATTTCTTGCACTTTAGATAGAAGATTCTGCTTTTTCCAGTCCAGTAGTGCAATGCCAGAAACATTAATAGCGTTGTCGTCAGTTTTGTATTTGTACACAAGTTTGCCGGAGAGGGGGTCTGTACTTGCAATACTAACGCTTTCGCTGACAGCACTAATATATGACTTGCCCATAGTCGGCGTGAAGATCTTTAGATGGAATACATCATGCTCTTCAGTTATTTCAACTATTCTTGGGATATGATGTTGCTGGCTAGGATCCTTATGTGCGTTATTTGCAATTGGATAATATTTCCAGTATCCTACAAAGGAATTGTTGAAAACATGTTTCTTTATTAGGTTAACAAAGAAATACACGGTGAGTACATAACCGCTGATTGTTACTGCTGTCGCCCAAGTAGGGAGCTTGGACTTGGTAATGTACCAGGTAGAAACAAGTATTAAAATGATTAATCCTAGTTGAATCAGTTTCTCAATAATATAGTCTGGACTTACTAGGGGACTACTCATCCTCTTACCTCGTGTCTTTTTGTGCTGCTCGTCAACTTTGAACAAGCGAAACTCAGTCTTATTGTCTCTATTGTCTTCAATATTTTCAGCAACGAGTGCCAGCCCTCGCTTTTGTCCGGCAGATTTAGAGCATATTACAGCTGTATGCGGATCTATTTCTCCATTGGCTAATCTTGCTGCGCCAATTGCAGTATCTTCAATTTCAATTATCTGTAAATCAGGGAAATTCTGCTTAAGGTAACTGTCAGTTTGTCTGAGAGCTTGTATGTGAGAGCTGATAGATCTGATTTCTTCATTTCTGATATTCTCGTCTTTTTTGAAAAGACAATGATGAATAGGAAGAATGACTGTTCCCACCAGTTCCGGTTGACGGTTTCTGAGTGCGTCCAGAGTCTCTTTTACTGATCCTGCAGTGCTATTGCGTGTAGCAACAACCCCGTAATCGACAATACCACGGTATAAACCTTCGATAACTTCCTCGGAACTAACCAACGGAACTAATTCTACTTGATTTATCCCCTTAAGACATTTTTCTGCCAATCTAGTTGCGGCAACTTCTGAGTTGCTACCTTCTATGCCTTGATATCCTATTCTAATTACCTTCTGCTGCATATCTATTCATTGGAATTCTTTCAAATATCGCGATTTTATTGTAAAACGACAAGACCCGGTCGTATCCAGCCGCTTCAGCGACACACTTCACAAGGGGAGCGGCGCAAGTCCGTCCGGGAGGCAGTTTGCAACCGAGTTGCAGAGTTTATTGGCTAAATTTGTAGGATGTAATAGCAGTAGAATACTCTAACGATAATAATAGAATAATTATATAGATGAAAAAGTTATTTGTTCTTGCAGCAATGTGTGCATTTGCACTCACCAGCTGTCATAACCATTCAAGCGAATCTCATGCTGAGCACGAGCACGCACATGAGCACTCACACGAGCACGAAGGTCACTCGCACGACCACTCAGCTCATAATCACGATGCACATACAGAGCACGCTCACGGCGAAATCGTCCTTTCTCCTGAGCAGGCAGCCGCTGCTGGGGTAAAGACTCAGCAAATCGTTGCCGGCCCATTTGCGACAGCAATCCGCACATCAGGCAAGATTACTGCTGATAGCGGTACAGAGATGGTGATGGTCGCAAGAACATCCGGCATCCTCAGCTGGAACGGCCGCACTCCTTCGCTTGGCCAATACGTCTCAAAAGGCAAGAGCATAGGCAGCGTATCGGCAGAGTCTATGACAGGTGGCGATGCTGCAACATCATATCGCATCGCATATGAAGCAGCTTTGAATAAGTATGAGCGCGCAAAGGCACTTCGCGAGCAGCAGATTATCTCGGAAAATCAGTTCATTGAGGCTGAAGCACAGTATAAGAGCGCCCTCAATGCCTACCAGGCAACAGTATCACAGGATGCAAAGGGGGGTGCTTCTCTTGACGCCCCGATGAGCGGATACATCTCAGAATTGTTTAAGCGCGAAGGCGAATATGTAGCTGCAGGAGAAGCGATTGCAACTCTCAACAGCATCGCCTCAGTGCGTCTTGTTGCCGACCTACCTGAGAGATATATCGCCCTGAGAAATCGCATCTCTTCGGCCAACTTCCGCCTTTCATATAGCGAGGAAACCTTTAATACTTCGGACCTTAACGGACGAATGATTGGTGTGGGTACAAGCGTTTCAGACAATTCGGCCTACCTTCCGGTGACATTTGAAATGAACAATGCCGGAAGTCAGATGGTTCCAGGCTCTTATGCTGAGGTGTGGCTGATTACTGAGGAGCGCCAGAATGTCCTCAGTGTGCCAGAGTCGGCTTTGACTGAAGAGCAGGGACAATTCTTTATCTATCAGAAGCTTGATGCCGAATGTTATAAGAAGCTCCCTGTCAAGCTGGGTGAGCGTAATGGTAAGAATGTGGAGATAATCAGCGGTATCCACGGGGGTGAGGAGATTGTAACAGAAGGAGCTTTCCATGTGAAGATCTCAGCCGCTTCGGTTATTCCTGGTCATACTCATAATCATTAGAATTTCAGTCTATGTTAAATAGTATAATCAGATTTGCTCTCAACAACAGGCTCATAGTACTTATCAGTGCTGTGCTCCTGTTCTTTGGCGGTCTTTATATCACGAACAATATGGAAGTTGATGTCTTCCCGGACCTCAATGCTCCTACCGTTGTGATCATGACTGAAGCTCAGGGTATGGCTCCTGAGGAAGTTGAGAAACTTGTAACGTTCCCAATCGAGACTGCCGTAAATGGTGCCACAAATGTGAGAAGAGTGAGATCTTCTTCAACAACAGGTTTTTCTGTGGTGTGGGTAGAATTTGATTGGGGAACAGATGTTTATACCGATCGTCAGATCGTTTCCGAGAAGCTCTCTACTGTCTTGGATCAGCTTCCTCCTTATGTGGGTACTCCAACCCTCGGACCTCAATCCTCGATTCTTGGAGAGATGCTCATCGTCGGCCTCACTACAGAAGGGGAGACTACTCTTGAAGAACTTCGCACAATTGCAGACTGGACCTTCCGCCCACAGCTTCTTGCAACCGGAGGTGTTGCTCAGGTGGCGGTGCTAGGTGGAGATATCAAGGAATACCAGATCCTCCTCGACCTAGACAAGATGCGTCACTATGGTGTGAGTGTGGAACAGGTCCTTGAGGCCACAGAAGGTATGAACCAAAGCACTTCAGGTGGTGTGCTTTATGAGTATTCTCAAGAGTATATTATCCGTGGAATGACTACCACCAACGATCTTGAAAAACTCGAGATGGCAGTGGTGAATCTTGCTGACGGCAAGCCTGTTACGCTAAGAGATATCGCTACAGTGTGCATCGGCCCTCAGGAACCTCGCAAGGGTACAGCTTCTGTGGAAGGTAAACCGGGAGTGCTTCTCACGGTGACCAAGCAGCCAAACGTATCAACAAAGGAGCTGACAGCAAATCTTGACCGCAAGATTGAGGAAATATCTCACAATATTCCTTCAGATATCAAGATTAAGACCGATATTTTCCGTCAGAGCGACTTTATTGACGCGTCAATTAGAAATATCAGAAACGCCCTCTTTGAAGGAGCTATCTTTGTGATTATTGTGCTGTTCCTCTTCTTGATGAATGTCCGCACGACCCTTATCTCGGTGATTACCATCCCTCTTTCTCTGCTCATCACCATCATTGTGCTCAAGCTCACAGGCATGAGTATCAACACTATGAGTATCGGAGGTATGGCGATAGCAATCGGTTCTTTGGTGGACGATGCCATTGTGGATGTGGAGAATGTGTTCAAACGCTTGAGAGAAAACAGGTTAAAGGCTGCCAAAGATAGAAAGTCGGTAATCGATGTGGTCTTTGAAGCCTCTAAGGAAGTGCGTATGCCGATTATGAATTCCACATTCATTATTGTAGCAAGTTTCCTTCCTCTTTTCTTCCTTTCAGGTATTGAAGGACGTATGCTTGTTCCGCTTGGAATAGCCTTTATCGTCTCGTTGTTTGCATCTACCTGTGTGGCCTTGACACTCACACCTGTACTCAGCAGTTATATGCTCAAGGATACAGGAACAACCAAGGGGACACAACAGGAATCAATAGTTACCCGCTGGCTCAAAAGCGGATATGAGAAGATACTCGTATCCTCGCTCAAACATAAGAAAGCAGTTGTCTCAGCATCGCTTGTGTGCCTTGTTGTAGCAGTGGTAATGCTCTTAAACTGTGGCCAGAGCTTCCTTCCTCCATTCAGCGAAGGCTCGTTTACTGTCAATGTCAGCACGCTCCCTGGCGTGTCCCTGGAGGAGAGTGACAAGATCGGCAGAAGGGCAGAGGAGCTCATCCTCAGCATCCCTGAGGTTAAGACTGTGGCCCGTAAGACCGGCCGTGCAGAGCTTGATGAGCATGCTTTGGGTGTGAATACTTCAGAAATCGAAGCTCCATACGAGCTGGATAAGCGCAGCAAGGCGGAAGTGATTGCGGAACTTCGCGCCAAGCTTGCAACAATCTCTGGTGTCAATGTCGAGATTGGTCAGCCTATCTCTCACCGTATCGATGCAATGCTTTCCGGAACTCAGTCTGCTATTGCGATAAAGATATTTGGTAGCGACCTCAATGAGCTTTTTGCTTTGGGCAATCAGATTAAAGATGTCGTGAGCAAGGTTGAGGGTATTGCTGACCTCAATATAGAGCAGCAGATCGAGCGTTCGGAGCTTGTTATTGAGCCGAAGAGAGAGATGCTTGCCCGTTATGGCGTTTCTCCTGCGGAGTTTGGAAAACACATAGAGGTGTGCCTTGGCGGTCGCACTGTATCAGAGGTTTACGAGGACGGAATGGTATTTAATCTTGTTGTCAAAGCTTCCGGAGATTATCGTGACCGCATTGAGACAATTGCTGAAATGCCGATGGATACACCGATGGGAACTGTGCCACTTAGCCGCATCGCAGATGTGCGTTCTGCTGCCGGACCAAACACTATCAACCGCGAGAATGCACAGCGCAAGGTTGTTGTTTCTGCCAACCTGATCGGAGGAGACCTTCAGGGTGCAGTTGATGATATGCGTCATCTGATTGAGGCAAATGTAGATATGCCGGAAGGTTACCACGTAGAGTTTGGCGGACAGTTTGAGAGCTCACAGAGAGCTTCACGCACACTTTCTGTGCTGACAATCTTCTCGCTCTTGATAATCTTCCTCTTGCTCTATAATCAGTTCAAGAGCGCAGGACAGGCAGCTATCGTGCTCATTGACCTGCCACTTGCTTTGATCGGTGGTGTATTGGTTGTGTTCTTTACTGACAAGGTGCTCTCGATTCCTGCTATTATCGGTTTTATCTCTCTGTTTGGTATTGCCACAAGAAACGGTATGCTCCTTATAGATAGATATAACTTCTTGAGATCTACAGGATTAAGTGTAGATGAGGCGGTGATGACCGGCTCTCTTGACAGACTTAACCCTATCTTGATGACAGCTCTTACCTCAGCTCTTGCACTCATTCCGCTTGTGCTTGGAGGAGAACTTCCTGGCAACGAGATTCAGAGTCCGATGGCTAAGGTGCTTCTGGGTGGTCTGATCAGCTCAACTATCCTTAATGGAGTGATCATCCCTATCGTTTATACCATTTTTGCAAAGAAAGGAAAGATATGATTAGAAGATATACAGCAATTATAGCATTTGCATTTCTCTGTCTTGGAGTTCAGGCTCAGTCTTCTCAGGAATTGCTCTCAAAAGTTGAGAACAATAATCTGAGTCTCAAAGCATTGCAACAACAGATAGAAGCTGATTCTCAGTCCAACCTCGCTTCTGCAGCCTTGACTGATCCGTCTGTGGAATTTGGTTATCTCTTCGGCCTTGAAGGGATGAACAAGCACACTCTTTCTGTGAGACAGAGCTTTGATTTTGGAGCGATTTCGGGTGCTCGCAAAACAGCGGCGCTCACTCGCAACGAGCTGCTCACGCTCGAGTACCGAGCTGCTCGCAGAGACGTGCTCACTCGCGCCCGCACCCTCCTTGCCGAAATTACCTACTACAATGCGCTCATCGAGGAGTATTCGATCCGTCTGGACTACGCGCGTCAGGTGGAGCAGGCCTACCGCACCGGATGTGAGCAGGGAGAGTTCAGCATTCTTGACCTTCGCAAGGCAAGTGTCAGCCTCGCCGAGGCAGAAGGACTTCTTGAGCTCGCTCAGGTGGAGAGGTATGCACTTGTCTCTGAACTTGCGGCTCTCAATGGAGGAGAAGAAATCGAGGTGCTTGCTAAGTCGCAGGAAAAAGTGATGATACCCGGAAACTTTGAGGATTGGGTGCAGTCAGCCGATGGCAGCAGCGTGCTCCAGTATGTGAGCAAGCAGGTGAGCCTGTCCGAGCAGCAGCTCAAGCTCACACGCAACGAGACTATGCCAAACATTACAATAGGCTATATGGAAGAAGTTCTTCCGATTGAAGCCTTCCGCGGACCGACTATCGGTGTGAGTATTCCGCTCTGGTCTTCGTCACGCAAGGTTTCAAGTGCAAAGGCTAAGGTTCAAGCAGCTAAAGCACAGCAGAAGAGTGTGTATGCAGAGTTTTATGCACAAGCCAAAGCTCTATATAACAAGGCTTTACGTCTCGGAGAGACTTCTGCCAAGTATAATGCTCTCACTGCCCCTGAAGAGAGCCTAAGAGACCTCAAGACAGCTCTTGATGCCGGCGAAATCTCATTGATTGACTATATAGCTGAACTCTCGTTCTACTATGATACAAGAGAGTTGGCACTGCGCACAGAGAGGGATTATCTCATCGCAGTGGCAGAACTCAAAGCGCTTGAAATGTAGGCTATTTTACAAGTCTAAGAGATATTCTGTGACGGTCGATGTCCACTGCAGTGACAGAGACCGTCACTTTTTGATGGAGTTTGACCACCTTGCCGGGTTCAGTGCCGCGAGGACCCATCTGGGATACGTGGATCAGGCCGTTGTCGTGGATGCCGATGTCAACAAATGCGCCGAAATTGGTGATATTGGTGACGATGCCCGGAAGCTCCATACCGACCTTTAGGTCATCAATCTCGTGGATATCGTCAGCAAAGGCAAATTCGCTCGCGGCTCCGCGAGGATCCAGACCCGGTTTTGCGAGCTCTTTGATAATATCGTTGACTGTCGGAAGTCCCGCTTTATCACTCACATAATCGCTGGCGTTGAGTTTGGACAGGAGCTCGGCATTGCCTACTAATTGGCGTGTGCTCACACCAAGAGCGGCGGCCATCTTGTCCACAATCCAGTAGGACTCAGGATGCACGGCAGAGCTGTCAAGTGGGTTCTTGGCATCTCTGATGCGTAGGAAGCCGGCGCACTGCTGGAA
>JAFNUQ010000030.1 GCA_017383945.1 Bacteroidales bacterium
AGGCTTGGGTAAATTAAGGGCAACCAGAGAAAACAATTTCTTTTTTGTCTGCGATGAGAAACTTGATATTTTCCCAGAAGGTTTTGCTCTCAAGCCGATTTCTCTCAAGTCCCTTGCCGGGATGGAAATAGAGCCGATTAATATCCAAGTTCCACTTCCACCAGTTCCAGGTGATCCTGCAATCGAGCTGCCGGCGGAACCAGAAACTGAAGTGATCGCTGAAGTTGAGCCGGAAACCGAACCCGAGCCAGCACCTGTCCCAGAAGCGGAACAGGTCATTGAAGAGCCGCGCAGAAAGTTCCGTTGGTGGATACTTGTCCTCGTACTCTTTGCCCTTGCTGCAATAGCGCTCGCCGCCTTCCTGGTTCTTGCCCAGGTTGCACCGGATTTTATTGACAGCATCCTTTATACTCCAGAAGAATTAAGAATCATATACTATTAGAGCTGAGATGTTAGAACTTATATATCCGACTCGAATAGCCTCTCTCCTCCACGGATCAGATCGCACCGATGCTGAGGAGATGCTCCCTATTGTTGACGCAAACGGAGTTGTGACCGCACAAGCCTCCAGAACTTATTGTCACAGCGGAGCAAAATGCTTGCACCCCGTAGTGCATCTGCACATCCTCAATCGCCAAGGCGAACTCTATCTGCAGAAGCGCGGCGCCCACAAGAAGCTCTTGCCGCTGAAATGGGATACGGCAGTGGGCGGACACGTCAGCTATGGCGAATACATCAGCGAAGCGCTGCATCGCGAGGCTGCTGAGGAACTCAAATTCTACGATTTCAATCCTATCTTTATAACAAGCTACGAGTTTGAGTCAGAGACAGAAAAAGAACTCGTATATGTGTTTGCGGCAGTAGGCCAATTTGACCTTGAACCCAATCCGGAGGAACTCGCCGGAGGCAAATTTTTCAGCCCGGAGGCCTTGAGCAGAAAGATCGGCACAGGACGTCTGACTCCAAACTTCGAGCTTGAATATGCACGTATCAAAGACGCACTTCAATCTCTGCTGTAGCAATGAAAGCTCTAGATAAATTTATAAAGGACCAATTGTCTGTCTGGCCTCTGAGCTCCAAAAACTTCAGAGCACTCAAGGAGGCGCAGACAAGGAAAGAAAATGTATTGGGCCTTCAGTGTGTGTTGCAGCACAACCCTCAGCGAGTAGTTTCAACAACAGCTGACACTTCAACTGAAGCTATTTCAAAGCGTCCTTGTTTCCTCTGTGCAGATAATCGGCCACAGGAGCAGTTTCACCTTCCGTTTGAAGGGCGCAAGGGTAGGACCTACAATATACAGCTCAATCCATATCCGATATTTCCTAAGCATCTTGTAGTGGTGCGCAAGGAACATATCCCTCAGACTATATGGCATCATTTTCCGGATATGCTCTCATTTACAATGAGTTATCCTGATTATACGGTCTTTTATAACGGGCCGTACTGTGGTGCCTCTGCTCCTGACCATCTCCACTTTCAGGCAATCCCCAAAGGACATCTGCCACTTGAGAAAGCGGTGGATGCTTTTCTGGATAGGGCTCAGGAACCGCTGGCTAGAGTAAAGGATGCAAGCCTATATCATTATCAAGGTTTTGTCCGAGGAGTTTTTGCATTTAAAGCCAGCACCCCTAAGTCTCTTGCTAAGCTAGTTTACCGCTTGCTTGAGTGCTCAAATACCCCTGAGG
>JAFNUQ010000031.1 GCA_017383945.1 Bacteroidales bacterium
ACAGTTATGAGCGCACAAGACCTTCTCTCAATCATCAATAATTCAGAACTCGCCGCCCTAATCCAGGATCTCGGCCTAGAACTCGACTTCTCACAGGGTTCAGAAGAATAACTGGCACTTGCTAATTGCAGATGGCCACAAAAGAGGCAGCTTCCGTGGACGGAAACGGTCTCCAGTGCACACGGGAGGTGGCACGAGGAGAGAGTTGGGGGCAGAGGAAGCCTCCAGCGCACACGGGAGATAGTTTGGAGAGGCACTTGTGTGCGAAAACGACCTCTGGCGCACACGAGAGTGAGAGAGAGGCGACCATTGTGGATAAAACAAAAAAGCTCCGAGCGGATGCTCGAAGCTTTGTGCCCGAGGCCGGACTCGAACCGGCACATCTTTAAGGGATAATGGATTTTGAGTCCATCGCGTCTACCAATTCCGCCACTCGGGCTCATTTTTTCTGAAGGCGGACTGCAAAGGTATTGAAAAATCGCGATTTATCAAATATTTGCTGTATCTTCGTTAATCTTCTTGGTATAGAAGACTGCAATTTTATTGATTTTATATGAAAGCGAGCACAAAGAGCAGCAAAAGTATCTACGTAATTTATGACCGCAATGTGGAGAGTTTTGTTTTGGCACAGTTTCCAGACTACCCTCGACTTGCCATCATAGCTGATGAGGACCATAAGACCATAGATACCGTTCTTGACATCTGCCGTTGGCTTCTGGAGCAAGGCGCCGACCGTAAAGCCATCTGCTATGCAGTCGGAGGCGGAGTAACTACAGATATGGTAGGATTTGCTGCAAGCATCTATAAACGCGGGGTTAAATATGTCAACTATCCGACTACCCTGCTAAGTCAAGTGGATGCCGGTATTGGCGGCAAAACCGGCGTCAATCTGGATGCCTACAAGAATATGATAGGCGTGACCAAGTTTCCAGCGGATACCCGCATCTTTCCAGAGGTGCTGAAAACTCTCCCGGAGCGCGAATTCCGCAGTGGTGCCGCTGAGCTCCTGAAAACATTCATCATAGAAAACAAGTCCGGCAATTATGAAAAGGCCGTAGCGGTGCTAAGCGCAGAAACCATTGATTTTAAGGCGCTTGAACCACTCGTAAAGGCCGCCGGAAAGATAAAGGAAAAAATTGTAGAGAAAGATCCTTTTGAAGCTGATCTCAGACGTGTTCTTAATCTCGGACATACCTATGCTCACGCAATCGAATGGTACCAGCACACTCACGAGACTCTAGCTCCTCTCTCTCACGGAGAGGCTGTGGCTGTCGGCATCATCAAAGCTGCAAAAATCTCAGAGGCTCTCGGAGTAGCTAAACCTGGTCTCTCAGCCAAACTCGCTGAAGATTTCAAAGCGTGCCACCTGCCTGTAGATATGCCTTGCCCTGAAGAAGAGATTCAGGAGGCAATGAAAAAGGACAAGAAAGCGGAAGGCGGCGCAATCAATTTTGTACTCATTAAGAAAATCGGCAAAGTAACTATTCAGGAAATCCATGATTTGCACAAGTATTCAGAATAAAAACTATGAGGAGATTATTCAGCTCCTTGGTTCAGAAGATATAGAATTGGCGGAGATCCGTCTTGACCTTTGTACTCTCAACGACGAAGAGATTAAAGCTCTGTTTTCCGAGAGCGATATTCCACTCGTAGCAACTTGTCGCATTTCAAAGGATATACACCCCCGCGAGGCAGAAAGACGCCTTGCTCTTGCAATCGAATCCGGTGCTCATTATGCCGATCTGGAGATAGAGGCTCCTGCCAACCTCAGCAAGGCATTCCAGAAGATGTGCCTGCGCAATGGTACAGAAATCATCCGTTCATACCACAATTATGAGGAGACTCCAGATAATGAGGTGCTCCAGATGGCTCTTGCACGTTGTTTCCGCTATGGTGCCGATATCGCAAAGGTAGTCACCACCTGCCACAACGAGCAGGACTGCGAACGCATCATGTCGATGTATTCGATTGTTCTTGAAGATCAGCCAAGCCTGCAAGGCAAGCTCATCGCCTTCGGAATGGGAGAGGCCGGCCGCAACACACGCCTCCAGTGTCTCAAGAGAGGTGCTCCATTTAGCTATGCCTGCACTTGCCCGGAGGAGGCAACAGCCCCAGGCCAATGGACTAGCGCCCAGATGAGCGCAGAGCTATACAAGAACCACAAAGGCTTCTATGCCAGCGGACTCAAGATGCCTGCATCAAAGAGCTTCGCGCAGCGCGCTATTCTTGCTGCCGCACTGGCAGAAGGTACATCGGAGCTAAGCGGTTATACCCCTTGCGGCGATACTGATGCAGCTATTGCTGTGGCAAAGGAGCTTGGTGCTAAGGTCAGCATCCAGGATGATGTGATCTCTATCACCGGCATCAGCGCACACGCAGGCGGACTCAGCCTTGATGAGGTATGTGTGGGCGAGTCAGGACTTCTCACCCGCTTGATGATTCCTGTCCTCTCAGTGCTCAATGACAAGAGTTTTGTGATTAATGGCCACGGAACATTGCCTACACGTGCACTAAGCATGGCTCCAGATATTATGGCAGCACACGGCGTATTGCTCTCAAATAAGGACAAAAAGGACAGCAAAGAAGTGTTTGTACCTCTCAAGGTCAAAGGCTCGCTTGTGCCAGGCAATGCCGACGTTCCAGGCTCAGGCGGCTCACAGATCATCTCCGGTCTGCTGATGGCACTGCCGCTCTGCTCAAAGGATTCGCATCTATTCGTCAGCGAGCCGAAGAGCATTCCGTATATGTATATTACACTCGATGTGCTTCGTCACTTCGGTATCCAGACTCGTAGCGAGATGGAAGGCGATGCACAGATGCTCGAAGAGCAGGATTGGTCATACTGCACAGGCATCAATTTCCAGATAAAGGGCGGTCAGCACTACCGTGCGGCATCATTTAAGATTGAGAGCGATTGGAGCGCTGCTGCCGCATTCCTCGCAGCTGGAGCAATCTTCGGAAGCGTGGAGATCGAGGGCCTGGAGATGGATTCGCTTCAAGCGGATCTCAGCATCGTGGATATCCTTGTCGAAGCAGGAGCTGTCGTTTCGCAGCTCGAAGATAACACCGTCTGCGTGACAAAAGCGCCGCTGGAGGCGTTTGAAACCGACCTTAACAACGCTCCGGACCTCTTCCCTGTCGTGGCCGTTCTGGCCGCATTCTGCGCAGGCGAGAGCAGCATTGCTGGCGTGGGCAGACTTGTCTCAAAAGAGTCCAACCGAGCCGAAGCAATCCTTCAGGTTCTTGAGCAGATGGGAGTAGAAGCTCGCATCGAGGGTGATGATATGTTTATCTGCGGCGAGAGCCTCTCTTCTCGCCTTCTCAGCGGCAGAATGCTCCGCGGTGGACAGTATAGCTCGCGCCACGACCACCGCATGGTAATGGCCCTCAAACTCGCCTCTATAGCAACAGAAAGCCCCATCGTCATCGACGATGAGGCTTGCGTGGGAAAATCCTTCCCAGAGTTTCTAGAGATGTTTACTCAGCCTTAGGCTCCTCTACTGGAGTCTCTACTGCTGGAGCTTCTACAGTCTCAGCTTTCTTTGCACGGCTACGACGAGTAGTCTTCTTAGCGCTCTTAACTTCTGATGCAAGAGCAGCCTCATTGAAGTCTACAAACTCGATGAGAGCCATCTCAGCTGCGTCACCCTGACGGAAACCTACGTGAAGTACGCGGGTATATCCACCTGGACGATCTGCAACCTTAGGTGCGATAACGCGGAAGAGCTCTGAAACAGCCTCCTTGTTCTTAAGATAGCTGAACACGATACGACGATTGTGAGTTGTATCGTCCTTAGACTTGGTAACGAGTGGCTCTACGTATGATCTCAAAGCCTTTGCCTTCGCAACTGTAGTGGTAATTCTTTTGTGCATGATAAGAGAATTAGCCATGTTGGCGAGGAGGGCCTTGCGGTGACCACTCTGACGACCAAGGTGATTAATCGCTTTATTGTGTCTCATTATTCTACTTTCTTTTTAACAACGGTGATATTATACTTTTTCACATCCATTCCGAATGTAAGCTTCATCTTCTCTACAAGAACTTCAATCTCGTTGAGAGACTTGCGACCGAAATTACGGAACTTCATCAACTCTGATCTTGAGTACGATACGAGGTCAGCAAATGTGTTGATCTCTGCTGCCTTGAGGCAGTTGTATGCACGTACTGAGAGGCCTACATCTGAGAGCTTGGTGAGGAGGAGGTGTCTCATGTGGAGTGCTTCCTCGTCAAGCTCCTTGCTCTGAGGCTCAGCGATAGTCTCGAGCTACATCTTCTTGTCGTCTGTGAACAGACGGAAGTGATAGATGAGGATGTTGGCTGCTTCGTGAAGAGCAGAGCTAGGTGAAATTGAGCCATCAGTCTCAATGTCAAGGTTGAGTTTCTCGTAGTCAGTCTTCTGCTCAACGCGGAAGTTCTCTACGCTCCAGTTTACCTTG
>JAFNUQ010000032.1 GCA_017383945.1 Bacteroidales bacterium
AGACACCTTGCCGAGCTCGATCCTAAGATGTGGACGGTTCTCTCCTGTCCGGTAAAAGGACTCGAGATTGATGATAAAAGCCTTGCATATATCGATAATGACGCGGATGGAAAGATCCGTATCAACGACATCATTGCTACGGCGGAATGGATAACTGGCGCTCTCAAGAATGCCGATCTTGTCCTCGAAGGTAAGGATTATATTGATATAGAGCAGTTTGCGGACACCGAAGCCGGTCGCAAACTCTACGATTCGGCAAAGCAGATTCTCGGAAACCTCTCTAAAGAGGGCAGTGTCATTTCTCTTGCGGATACATCTGACAGCGCAGCTATCTTCGCCCAGACCCGTTTCAACGGTGACGGTGTCATAACAGAAGCCACAGCGGAAGATGCCGATGAGAAAGCTGTGATTGCAGCTGCTGTAGCTTCTTTCGGTGGTGTTGCAGACAGAAGCGGTGTGCAGGGCGTGAATGCTGAAATGATCGAGAATTTCTATAAGGCTCTGACTGACTATGTCGCTTGGCATGAAGCTGCGGTCGAAGCTCCTTTCGGAGACGCCACCGATGCAGCCATAGAGGCATATAACTCTCTGGATGCCAAGGTCAAGGACTTCTTTATGCGTTCGAGGCTTGCGGCGTTCTCGCCTGACAGCACGGCAGCCCTAGATGTCCAGACATCCCGTATCGAGGCCATAAGCTCCGAAAATCTCACCGGAAAGACCGATGCTATCGCGGCTTATCCTATCGCACGCGTCACCGGCAAGGCCGAGATCGACCTCTCCGAGCCTGTGAACCCTGCTTGGGCCGCTCAGTTCGAGACTGTCAAGGCGCTGATCAAGGACAAGAAGACTCTTACCGAGGCTGACTGGGCGGAAATCGGAGCTCAGTTTGCAGCCTACACAGCTTGGAAGGGTGCCAAGCCCGGAGCCGAAGTCGAGGCTCTCGGACTAGATGCTGTCAAGGGTTTCATTACCAAGGACAAGAAGGAGGCTCTTCTCTCTCTCGTGGCTCAGGACTCGGCCCTTGCGGAAGAAGCTGCAAACATCGATATGGTGAACAAGTTCCTTCATATATACCGTGACTTTGCTAGACTTCTGCGTAACTTCGTCACTCTCAATGATTTCTATGCCAAGGATAAGACTGTTTCAGCGATATTCCAGTCCGGCCGCCTCATCATTGACCAGCGCGAATGCCGCTTCTGTATGAAGGTATCCGATATGGCAAAGCATAACGCGTCAGCTGCTACAAGCGGAATGTTCCTTATCTATTGCGACTGCACGACAAAGACTTCGGCTGAAAAGCTCAATATTGTTGCTGCCGTCACTGTCGGAGATATCGGCGACCTCATCGTAGGCAAGAATGCTGTTTATTATGACAATGCCGGAACAGAATGGGATGCGGTCATCACCAAAGTCGTTGACAATCCTATAAGCGTGGCCCAGGCATTCTGGTCGCCGTACCGCAGGATGGCCAAGGCGATAGAAAACCTTATCAGCAAGAACGCAGCAGACAAAGATGCGAAGATGATGGCAGATGCAAACGCTAAGATCAATGCTGCTCCAGCCGCGCTTCCTGCTGCGACTCCGGACGGTAAGCCGGCTGTTGCTCCTCCGTTCGATATCGCCAAGGTCGCAGGTATTTTCGCGGCTGTCGGTGTGGCAGTAGGTATGATTGGAACAGCCCTCTCAGGCCTTCTGAAAGGACTTTTTGCTCTCAGGTGGTGGCAGCTGCTAATCGTTTTTGCTGGGATTATGCTTCTGATATCAGGCCCCGCAATGGTTATGGCCTGGCTTAAGCTCCGTCGTAGAAACATAGCTCCTATCCTCAATGCCAATGGTTGGGCTGTCAATGCCGCTTCGAAGATCAGCATCCCGTTCGGCGAGACCCTCACGGATGTAGCGAAGTTCCCTAAGATGAAACTTAAGGATCCTTACAAGAAGGGAATGGCAGGATGGAAGAAATTCGTCATTTCAATCGTATGCCTCGGCCTCGTCTTTGCAGCCCTCTGGCTCTTCGACCTTCTGGCGTTCATCAATCTTCCCTCACCGCTGTAAAACAATGGTATCTTGCCACTGTAGTTGTGTAAC
>JAFNUQ010000033.1 GCA_017383945.1 Bacteroidales bacterium
CTGCGGAAACGCGTCGTCAGAAATTAAAGAATACTGAAAAATAGGGGATTATACTTCTACCCAATGGATGCGCACTCCTGAGCGCTCCATGCCGCGGAACCATGTCATCTGTCGCTTGGCAAACTGGTGTATCGCGATGGCTAGTTTCTCTCTAGCCTCTTCAAGGCTCAACTCTCCGATGAGATAAAGGGTAATGAATTTATACTCAAGGCCATAGGAGATGAGTTTCTCCGGGCTTACCCCCTTCTTTATGAGTGAGTCGATTTCCTCGATCATGCCTTCTTTAAGTCTTTCATCGAGGCGGCGGTCAATGCGCTCGTTGCGCACTTCGCGGCTCACAAGTGTTCCGATAAAGTATGGCTTCTGCGGGAATCCTGGACGGGTATTAGGCTCTCGGCTCTCACTCAGAGCGCTCTTGCTGCGGAAGTCATATCCTGCAGTTACTGCGTTGATGTACATACCTGTGCCTCCGCAGAGAATCGGAATCATCCCGCGAGAGCGGATGTCCTGGTATGCCTTCAGAAAATCCTGCTGGAACTCATACACGTTGTACTGATCACCAGCGTCAGCTATATCAATGATATGATAGGGGATGTCGCCGTATTCGCAGAGATCCTTACCTGTGCCGATGTCCATTCCGCGGTAGACCTGGCGGCTGTCAGCGGAGATGATTTCCGCATTGCCAAGTGCCTGAGCCAGTGCTACGGCATACTTTGTTTTTCCTGATGCTGTGGGGCCAAGCACTACAAGAAGATCGATTGAGCCCTGCTCGTATTGGTCTTTAAGCTCTGCCCAATCAATCACTTCCGCATCTGGAAGAGCTGCCGGTATGACTTTGTATCGTGCCATTATTCTCTCTCCATCTCTCTGCGGATGTCCTTCTCCTTGATACTTGCGCGCTTGTCAAACTCCTTCTTGCCTCGAGCCAGGGCGATGTGCACCTTGGCAAATCCGCCATCGTTGATAAACACTTTTGTGGCGACGATGGTGAGGCCTTTTGTCTTGACTGCCTGGGCGAGATGGCGCAGCTCCTTGCGTGTGAGCAACAGCTTGCGGTCCCTCATCGGCTCGTGGCTGCTCCAGGCGCTTGCCCAGAAATAGGTTGCGATATTCATTCCGCGAAGGTAAAGCTCTCCGCCACAGAAGTAACAATAGGCATCCTGAAGCGAAGCCTTGCCTGCACGGAGAGATTTGATCTCCGTGCCCACAAGTACTACGCCTGTATCATACTGCTCAAGGAACTCATACTCAAATGAGGCCTTTTTGTTGTTGATCTGAGGCAGTCTATTTTTCTCTTTAGCCTTCGCCATTGTGATTAAAGGTTTTCCTTGATGTAATCTACGCTGTCGAGCTTCTCCCAACCGAAGAACTGGATGCCGTCCTTGACATATGGTTCGCGTCCCATGTGTCCGTAGGCAGCACAAGGCTCGTAGATAGGATTCTTGAGACCAAATCTCTTGATTATCGAGGCCGGTCTGAGATCAAACATCTCCCTGACTCTCTGAGCGATATAGGCATCAGCCGACTGTCCTTCATAGCCATTGACCTTGGCTGTGCCATAGGTCTCGACGAATACGCTCACAGGCTCTGCTACGCCGATGGCATAGGCAATCTGCACGAGGCATTCCTTGGCCACACCGGCTGCAACAAGATTCTTTGCAATGTAGCGTGCTGCATAGGCTGAAGAGCGGTCAACCTTTGAAGGGTCCTTGCCCGAGAATGCGCCACCTCCGTGAGCTCCGCGGCCACCATAAGTGTCTACGATGATCTTGCGTCCGGTGAGACCGGTATCGCCGGCAGGTCCGCCGATAACAAATTTGCCGGTAGGGTTGACGTGAAGGATGAACTTTTCGTCAAAGAGCGCAGCTGTCTTTTCTGAAAGCGAAGCAATGAAGCGAGGAAGCAGAATCTCTCTGACATCCTTCTCGATGCGCGCGTGCATAGCTTCGTCAGTATCAAACTCATCGTGCTGAGTACTGAGCACGATGGTGTGCACTCTGCAAGGGCGGTGCTTTTCTGTAAACTCCACGCTGAACTGCGCCTTGGCATCAGGGCGGAGGTAAGGCATCAGCTCAGGCTCATTGTGTCTGATGTCTGCGAGAGTGAGCAGGAGTTTGTGAGAGAGCGAGAGCGCAAGCGGCATATACTCTTCTGTGTCGATGCTGGCATAGCCAAACATCATACCTTGGTCACCTGCACCCTGCTGCTCAGGGTCCTCTCTGTCAACACCGCGATTGATGTCGACACTCTGCTCGTGTATAGTGGAAATGATACCGCAAGAAGATGCGTCAAATCCATATTCAGCTTTGTTGTAACCGATGCGCTTGATGACCCTGCGCGCTACTTCGGGGATGTCGACGTAGGCATGGTCTGAGCGCACTTCTCCACCGACAATGACAAGACCTGCTGTGCAGAAAGTCTCACAAGCTACTTTGGCATCAGGATCCTGGCGGAGGAATTCATCTAAGATTGCGTCCGAAATCTGATCGGCGACTTTGTCTGGGTGGCCTTCAGAGACCGACTCCGATGTGAAAAGATAATTCATTTTAGCATTTTTTTTGGGCCGAGCTTGCAATCAATCAAATCTATGCTCGGGAAATTAACAGGTCGCAAAGATAGACATTTTTCCATAATAAATCAGCCAAAAGTTTGTTAAAGAGCAGAATCTAAGCTATATTTGCGGCGCAAATTAGTTATTAGTGTATTATAGAATTATAGTCCTTTTTGTCAACTCTTTGTAAGGAGTTGGTATTGAGGATTTTGTGTTGGAATTATTTTCCTAATATAGTTTAATTTTAAGTATGAAAAAATCAATCAAAAGCCTTTTGCTGTCATTTGCAGCAATGCTTTGCGTTTTCTCTGCTTCAGCTCAGGTAACTACCGCTTCTTTGAACGGTAAGGTAACTGACAAGGCAGGTGAGACAATCCCGGGAGCGACTGTTGTCGCTGTTCACACCCCTTCAGGCTCACAGTACTTCGCTGTAGCCAATGCTGAGGGTCGTTTCTACATTAACGGTATGCGTGCCGGTGGTCCTTACACAGTAGAGGTAAGCTGTCTCGGTTACCAGACTGTTAGTTACACAGACGTTACTCTTCAGCTCGCTGAGGCATATGACCTTTCAGCTCAGCTTGCAGATGACGCTCAGATGCTTTCTGAGGCTATCGTAGTTTCTACAGCTGCTTCAAGATTTGCAACTGAGAAGACTGGTGCTGCAACAAACATCAACAACTCACAGATCACAGCGCTTCCTTCAGTAACAAGAAGCATCACTGACGTTACAAGACTTTCTCCTTACGGAGGAAACGGCATGAGCTTCGCAGGTGCTGACGGTCGTACCGCTAACTTCACTGTGGATGGTGCTGACTTCAACAACAACTTCGGTCTTAGCGACGGTCTCCCAGGAGGCGGCAGCCCTATCTCTATCGATGCTATCGAGGAGATGCAGGTGGTTATCTCTCCATTTGACGTGCGTCAGACCAACTTTATCGGTGGTGGTGTAAACGCTATCACCAAGTCAGGTACTAACACATTCAAGGGTACTGCTTATGTATATCACCGCAACGAGAACCTCCGTGGTGATACAATCGGTGGTGAGCAGATTTCAGGTGCTCGCGCTATCGACCGTAACACCAACTATGGTTTCACTCTCGGTGGTCCTATCATCAAGAACAAGCTCTTCTTCTTTGTAAACGCTGAGTATGCTAAGATCCCTACAGTTGCCAACAGATGGCAGGGTTCAGTAGATGGAAAGGCCAACGCCAACAACTACATCTCACGCACTAAACTCTCAGATCTTGAGGCTGCTTCTAAGCACGTGAAGGATACGTATGGCTACGACACTGGTTCTTGGACTAAGTTCCCAGCAGATGAGAGCAATATGAAGCTCCTCGGCCGTATCGACTGGAACATCAACGACAACCACAAGCTTGCTCTCCGTTACAACTACACTCTTAACAAGAGATGGAGCTCTCCTAACGGAACTTCAATGGACGGTGGTACCCGTATGGCTAGCTACCGTATGTCTCAGAACTCAATGTCATTTGCTAACTCAATGTACTCACAGGACAACATCGTGAGCACAGTAGCACTCGATATCAACAGCCGCTTCTCAGACAAGCTCTCTAACCAGTTCCTCGCAACATTCTCAAAGCTTGATGACGTGCGTGGTTCTACTTCAGAGGAGTTCCCATTCATCGACATTCTTGATGATGAGGGTGCAGACAACTATATGGCTCTCGGTTATGAGCTCTTTACTTGGAACAACGCTGTACACAACACAGTGCTCAATATCAAGGATGACCTCACATACTACTATGGTGATCACAAGATTACTGCAGGTGCAAGCTACGAGTACCAGATGGCTGACAACGCTTATATGCGTAACGGTACTGGTTACTATCGTTATAAGAACCTTCAGGACTTCCTCACTGGTGCAACTCCTGAGGTTGTATGTCTCACATATGGTTATGATGGTGAGAAGAACCCTGCAGCTCGCGTGAGATTCAACAAGGTAGGTCTCTACGTTCAGGATGAGTGGCAGGCAACTGATAACTTCAAGATCACTGCTGGTGTGCGTTTTGACGGTCTCTTCTTTGACAACCGTGACCTTATGACTAACAACGCTATCCTCGAGCTTGACTACTATGATAGAAATGGTAACGTGCGCAACATCGACACTGGTAAGTGGCCTTCAGCAAATGTAACTGTTTCTCCACGTGTAGGTTTCACTTGGGATGTACTCGGTAACAAGAGCCTTAAGGTTCGTGGTGGTACCGGTTTCTTCATGGGCCGTCTCCCACTCGTATTCTTCACTAACATGCCTTCAAACGGCGGTATGGTTCAGTACCAGGCTCAGGTTAATGCTAAGAACGCTGAGAAGATGGGCTTCTCTATGGACGTATTCAAGGGCGGTCTTGTAACTGATGCCAACGGTAAGGCTACAACTCAGGCTCTCCTCGACAAGCTCGTAAACCTTGGTTATCCAAGCACAATCAAGCCAGAGGATGGTACAGTTCCTTCTTCAATCGCTGCAGTTGATCCTAACTTCAAGATGCCTCAGGTATGGAAGACATCACTCGCTATCGACTATGCTTTCCCTACTTCATTCCCATTCACTATCACTGCTGAGGGTATCTTCAACAAGACTATCAACGGTGTATCTATCTCAGACTGGAGTATCAAGCCAGTAGAGGGCTTTGCTAAGCTCAATGGTGCTGACAACCGTCCAATGTATCCAGAGGGATTCCGCAACGGTACAAAGGCATTTGTTCTTGAGAACACTCCTCACGGATATGGTTACTCAGCCAACGTGACTGTTAACATCCGTCCTATCGAGAGCCTCAGCTTCATGGCTGCTTACACTCATACTGCATCTAAGGAAATCACTGGTATGCCTGGTTCAAACGCAGAGTCAGCATTTACTTATGTTCCTACTTCAGAGGGTCCTAACAACATCAGACTCCACAACTCACAGTATGTGACTCCAGATCGTTTCGTAGCATCACTCACTCACCACGACAATGGTGGTAACCACTATAGCTTCATCTATGAGGCTTGGAGAGGTGGCTACAACTACTCATACATGGTTGCTGAGGATATGAACGGCGACGGTTACAAGTATGACGCTATCTTCATCCCTACAGATGAGCAGGTTAATAACGGTGACTTCCGTTTTGCTACTACTGATGACGCTCAGCGTTTCATGGATTTTGTACACAACGATCCATATCTCAGCAAGAACCAGGGCAAGTATGCGGAGGCATACAGCGTATACTCTCCATGGGTTCACAGACTTGATTTCAGCTACAAGCACGATTTCCAGGTTAAGCTCGGTCAGAATACAAACACTCTCCAGCTCAGCCTCGATGTTAAGAACATCCTTAACATGTTCAACTCTAACTGGGGTGTGAGCAAGTATCTTAACCCAGCTATCGGCTCAGACGCACGTATCCTCAAGTATGAGGGTGTAGACGCTGAGGGTTATGCTAAGTTCTCAACTCCTAAGTCTATCCACGGTAAGACTGAGACATTTGTTCCAAATCATGCTCTCGGCCAGTGCTGGTATGCTTCTATCGGTATTAAATATATGTTCAACTAATTCCTGACAGTCAGTATATGAAACTCAGATATATTTTAACATCTCTTGTAGCTGCTATTGCAGTTCTCAGCTCTTGTGAGAAGCAGGAGATCAAGACTCAGCTTGACGAGGTTCAGGTTTCTAAGTCTTACGTTGCTATCAGCATGGCGGGTGGTTCTTCAGAGATTACCCTTAATGCTATTGGCTCATGGCAGATTGCAAGTATTCCTGAGTGGTTGGAGGTTACTCCAACTTCAGGTTCTGCTGCTAAGGACCAGAAGGTTACATTCACAGCAGCTTCTACCGTTGACGGTCGTGTTGCTGACCTTACAATCGTTTGCGAAGGCAAAACTCAGTATGTAAATGTTAGACAGGGTGTTCCTGGTATCACTAAGGCAACTTGTGGTGAGGTTATCAAGGGTGTTGAGGGTAAGACATACCTTGTAACCGGTACTTGTACAAAGATCACTGGCGATTATTATGGTAACTTCTACCTTAACGATGGCACTGGTGAGCTTTACATCTATGGTACTGTAAATGATAAGGGTGATTACGATTGGAAGAACTTCAATATTGAGGTTGGTGATGAGGTTACCGTTCAGGGTGCAAGAAAAACTTATAACACAACAATTGAGTTTGAAGACGCTCTCTTCGTTTCTGTTAACAAGTCTCTCATCAAGGTCGCAACTCCAGAGACTGCTCCTGTAGTTCCTACAGCAGGTGGTTCACTTGAGGTTGTTCTTGAGAACAAGGGTAACAACCTTGGTGTAGTAATCGAGGACAAGGCTAAGAGCTGGATCGGTGTTTCTTCACTTGATGCAAAGGCCAACAAGGTTGTCTTTACTGTAGCTCCAAACGAGGGTGCTAAGAGAACAACAACTGTTGTCTTCAAGACTACAGATGGTAAGAAGGATTACACTACTGAGCTCAAGATTACTCAGGAGAGTGTTCCAGTTCAGAGCCCATATGCTATCTCTCTCAAGTATGAGAAGGGTGCAAACGCATATGATGATATCCTTGCTACAGTTAATGGTTATTCAGATCTCAAGACTTTGAAGATCGGTACTTCATCAAAGGTTGGTGACTTCACAATCACTGTTCCTGCTGGCAAGAAGAAGCTCGTCTTCAATGCAGTAGCTTGGAAGAATAACACTGCTGTTATTACTCTCAAGGCTGGCGACAAGGAACTCGGTAAGATTGAGAAAGTAGCTGGAAATGATGGCGCTACCGGTAATGGTCCATTTGTTATCACTGTAGAGAACAATGCTGATGTTTATACTTTTGAGTATAACTTCACAGCAGAGACTAAGGTTAATGTTAGTGCTGACAAGCGTGTAGTATTCTACGGTATCAAGGCTGAGTAATTCTCATCCATATATTAAAAAGAATCCGACTTCGATTGAAGTCGGATTCTTTTTTTTATATCTCAAGCCATTCGTATTCGCCGCCCCATATCTCCAGAAACTTGATCAGGTCTTCTTTTGAGATTACGACGCTTGCGGTGTTGTCACAAGGATGGAAGCTCACTCTTTCTGATTTTAACAGATCTTTATCAATAAATAACTTGACGCGGTGTCCGTTTTCAAAAAGCTCTTTAGGATTGGCTGTCTCGCTGATGTCGATGTCATTGATCAGTCCAAAAGGAGAAACGGACCCAGGAAGCAGCCCGAGGCAGCGTTCCATCCTTTCCTGCGAGGCAAAAGAAAGCTTACCCTGTTTAAGGCTCTGCTCCAAAGTGTGGATGGAAAGCTCTTTATGGCACTCAAAGACCACAAGATAATGTCGGTTGCCTTTATGGTTGCGGAAGAAGAGGTTTTTACAGTGGGTTGAGTCAATTTCCTTCCAGTATTCCAGTGCGAGCTCTATTGTCGGGAGAGGAGGATGTGTGTGCATCTTATATGTGATGCCGTTGCTTTCAAGGAAGGAAAGGACTTTGTTGATTCTATCGTTTTGCATATTAAAGCTTTTTACTATGTCTGGGGCAAAAGTAGTATAAAAAATCATTATCTTTGAAGGTTAAAGCAAGTAAAAATGCCCGATATGAAATTAAAAACCTTTTTACTACTTGCAGCAAGCTTTATAATTGGCTTTGCTTCATGTACTCCTCCTGCAACTCAGGAAATTGATAAGATCGAGATTAATACTGAAACCATCAATGCGACAAGTCAGGGAGGGGAATTTACCGTCAGGCTCAATACCAACCTGGATTGGACTATCGAAGGCTATACAGATGAGATGAAGACTTGGCTTGCCATTTCTCCTACTAGCGGCGGTGCATCCATAGTGCCTCAGAACATTACTTTCAATGTTTCAAAAAATATTGGTGCAGAGCGTAGCGCAAGCGTTATCTTCTTTGGAAATATGCTGACAAGCAAGACTCTGAAGGTGGTTCAGGCAGGAGATGATCAAGGTGCATCTGATGGTTTGACCGCACTTACTATTGAAGAATTTGTAAAGAGGCCGGTAAATAAGACTGACTGGTATAAACTTGTCGGCAAGATAACCCAGATCCAGAAGACTGACTATGGCAACTTCATAATCGAAGATGCGACAGGTAGTATCCTGATCTATGGAATGACCAGCGAGAAGAAGGATTATAATGACAAGTCGTTTTCTAAGTTAGGCCTCAAAGTTGGTGATATAGTTGCTCTTGGTACGCTCAGATCTGAGTATAACGGTGAAGCTCAAGGTGGCGGAAATGAAATTCCTGCCTATTATATCAGTCACGTGGAAGGAGAGAATCAGGAGCCTACTGAGTTGAAGAGCGATCCTGTGGGCGCGTGGATGGAGCTTCCTGCAACCACAAACAAGGACCTTTATTTCATCCATCGCAAGATGACGATAAACTCTAAGGAGTATCGTAACTATTCATACTTCTATGACAAGGATGCTAGACTTGCACATTGGGTAGCATATCCGCTCAATGAAACTCTCATCGGTAAGGGAAGCAGATCGGATAATTGGACTCTTGAGCCGAAGATTCCTGCAAAATATCAGCAGATAATTTACAGCGGATATAAGGGAGGCTATCAGCGAGGCCACCAGATTCCTTCAGCAGACAGATATGCAGGTGGCTCTAATCCGACAACATTCTATTTCCCTAACTCAACTCCGCAGAAGGGTGAGCTCAACGAAAAGGCGTGGGCTACACTTGAGCAGAAGGTGCGTGACTGGTCAAAGCAGATGGATACACTATATGTAGTGACCGGAGCAGACCTTCGTGGTACAACAGAAACTGCAGAGGACAATGAGGGCAACAAAATCCCTGTTCCTGTGGGTTACTATAAAGCGCTTCTTGGCTACAAGAAAGACGCATCCATCGGCTCTTCTACAGATGGCTATATCGGTCTTGGATTCTATTTTGAGCACAAGTTCTACGAAGATGCAAGCATAATGACCACTCAGGCGATGACTCTTGACGCTCTTGAGGAGAAGATGGGTATGGACTTCTTTGTAAATCTTCCTGGCAAGGTAGGAGAAGACAAGGCAAAACAAGTTGAGAGCACCAAGGATGCTTGGTGGAAATAATCAATAGGATGAAAAGACTAGTAACTTTACTCATTTTCCTCACGGTAGCCATCTGTGTCTCAGCGCAGAAGCAGAACTATGTCGTGGGTTTTTATAATGTGGAGAATCTTTTTGATATCTATGACGATCCTGCCAAGAACGACGAGCAGTTCCTTCCGGAAGGCAGCTACAATTGGAATCAGGATAAATATCAGAAGAAGCTTTCCAATATCGCAAGAGTAATCTCCGAGATAAAGAAGGAAGCAGGCGCATTCCATACAATCCTCGGAGTGTGTGAGATTGAGAACCGCCGTGTCCTTGAAGATCTTGTGAAGCATAAGTCTATCGCAGGGGCCGGATATAAGATTGTGCATTATGAGAGCCCAGACCGCAGAGGTATCGATGTAGGTCTTCTCTATCGTCCAGATCAGTTTACCTACCTTGACAGCGAGACTCTCCCGTTTGTGTTTGAAGGTACAAAGGTGGCGATAACCCTCAGCAAGGAAGAGCAGGATGATTTCCGCACACGTGATGCTCTGATGGTCCACGGCCTTATTGATGGGGAGCACGTGGCAGTTTATGTGGCCCACCTTCCGAGTAGAGTTGGTGGTAAAGGCGAAGACCTCAGACCATTGGGCGCAGAGATTATATATAAGCACGCCCAGATGATGGAAAAGAAATATCCCGGCATCAAGATTATCGTGATGGGAGATATGAACGACAATCCTACCGATGAGAGTATGACCAAGTGGATGCACGGTAAAGAGAACATCAAGGATGTCAAGAAAGGAGACTTCTTCTCTCCATTTACTGAAGTCCTTGAGGATGGAACAGGCACTCTCTCATATCAGGGAACTTGGAATATCTATGACCTCATCCTGGTCAACAAGAGTCTCACTAAAGCCAAGAGGAACTCTCTTGTAATCAAGAAGATAGATAACTATTACGGACAAGTCTTTGACGAGGACTTCCTGACTCAGCAAAGTGGCAAATACAAGGGTACTCCATTCCGCACCTTCTCAAATGGTGCATTTATCAATGGTTACTCTGACCACTATCCGACATATATCATAATTGGTAAGTAAGATATAACATTTAACGAATAATAATTATGAAGAAGATTCTTCCAATTTTAAGTATTGCTCTCGCTATGACAGCTTGTAGTAGAACAAATCCATTCCTCACAGAGTGGGATACGCCTTATGGCATCCCTCCATTTGAAAAGATTCAGGTTACTGATTATATTCCTGCAATCAAGGCAGGTATCGCCGAGCAGGCAGCGGAAATTGATGCTATCGTGGCAAATCCAGATGCTCCAACTTTTGAGAACACTATCGTTCCGCTTGACCTTTCAGGCGGACTCCTTGCCAAGGTGCAGGGCGTGCTCTATAATGTGAGCGAGACTGACCGTACAGACGAGCTTGATGCAGTGCAGGAGGAGGCAATTCCTCTTCTGAGCGACCACAGCGCAAATATTTCATTCAACAAGGCTCTCTTTGAGAGAGTTGCTGCTGTTTACAATGCAGACCAAAGCCAGCTCACTCGCGAGCAGCAGGTTGTACTTAAGAAATACTATGAGGATTTCACCAACAATGGTATTGCACTTCCGGCAGAGCAGCAGGACCGTCTCCGCGAAATCAACACAGAGATGTCTCAGCTCACACAGAAGATTGGCAACAACATTCTCGCAGAGTCAAATGCATTTGCTGAGAAGTTTGGATTCAGCGTGTCTGCATATCCTGACAAGATGACAAATACTGAGGATAGAGAACTCCGTCGCCAGTATAACGAGGCTTATACTACCCGTGGTCACAACGGCAACGACTACGACAACAGAGAACTCCTCGTAAAAGTTCTTGAACTCCGTTGCCAGAAGGCAAATATTCTCGGTTTTGAGACATCTGCAGACCACATCCTTTCAAGCAAGATGGCTTCAACTCCTGCAACCGTTGATAATTTCCTTTCTGAGATTATGAAGGCTGCTGTGGCTCAGGCACAGGTTGAGCTCAAGGATATGCAGGCTGTTATGGATGAAGACATCAAGGCCGGCAAAGTTCCTGCAGGTTCTAAGATTGAGCCTTGGGATTGGTGGTATTATGCTGAGAAGGTGCGCAAGATCAAGTATGATCTCGATGAGTCTCTCACCAAGCCATATTTCCACATTGATCGCGTGACTGAGGGTGTGTTCCTTGCAGCAAAGAAGCTTTTTGGTATCAATATGGAGAAGATTGAGGGTGTGCCTTCATACAACCCGGCTGTAGTTACTACATACAAAGTGACTGCAGAGGATGGCTCTCTCATCGGTATCTTTACAACTGACTATCACCCACGCGACAGCAAGAGAGGTGGTGCCTGGATGAACAATATCCGCGAGCAGTATGTTGATGCTGAGGGCAATATGGTACGTCCAATCATCGTAAATGTCTGCAACCACGGTGAATATCTCACAATTGACGAGGTTTCTACTATGTTCCATGAGTTTGGTCACGCTCTTCACGGACTTCTCTCACAGTGTACATACAAGGCTGTCAGCGGCACAAACGTAACTCGCGACTTCGTGGAGATGTTCTCTCAGTTCAATGAGAACTTCGCATTTCAGCCAGACCTCCTCGCTGAGTATGCAATCAACGACAAGGGTGAGGTTATTCCTGCTGAGCTCATCGAGAAGATCAACAATTCTCTTAAATTCAACCAGGGCTTCATGACCACAGAGCTTTGCGCAGCTTCAATCCTTGATATGGAGTGGCACAAGCTCACAAGCTATGAGGGTATCGATGTAGATGCTTTTGAGGCTGCAGCTTGCGAGAAGATGGGTCTCATCAAGGAGATTGCACCTCGCTACCGCACAACATACTTCAACCATATCTTCTCAAGCGGCTATGCTGCCGGTTACTATGGCTACCTCTGGGCTGAGGTTCTTGATAAGGACGCGTTCAGCATCTTTGAGGCTTCGCCAAATGGCGTATGGGATAAGGAGCTTGCACTCAAGTTCAAGCAGACATTCCTTGAGAAGGGCGGTTCAGAAGAGCCGATGACTCTTTACAAGTCGTTTGCAGGCAGAGAGCCTGATACCAAGGCAATGCTTGTTAGAAGAGGTTTGATTGACTAATTTTGAAAAAAAACTATAAAGATGAATAAGAAAGTACTTTTGATGATTCTTGACGGTTGGGGAGAGGGTGCTCACGATGCTTCAAACGTGATCTACACTCAGGGCGCTCCTTTCATTGAGAGCCTCCGTCAGAAATACCCTATGTCGTTCCTTCAGGCCTGCGGCGAATATGTAGGTCTTCCTGACGGACAGATGGGTAACTCCGAGGTAGGACACATGAACCTCGGTGCTGGTAGAGTGGTTTACCAGGATCTTGTTAAGATCAATATCGCTTGTAGAGAGCATAAGCTCTTGGAAAACAAGGAGATCCGTGCTGCATACGATTACGTTAAGTCGACAGGTAAGAAGCTCCATTTCCTTGGTCTCTGCTCTCAGGGTGGCGTGCATTCAAGCCTTAATCACCTCTATGAATTCCTTGCTGAGGCAAAGAATGAGGGTATCGAGGATGTATATGTACACTGCTTTATGGATGGTCGTGACACTGACCCTCGCAGCGGCCTTGGTTTTGTGAAGGAGCTTGAGGAGCAGATGGCCAAGACAACCGGTAAGGTGGCATCTGTCTGCGGACGTTTCTATGCAATGGACCGCGACAAGCGTTGGGATAGAGTTAAGCAGGCTTATGATATGCTCGTAGAGGGCAAGGGTGAGCAATTTGCTTCAGCTCAGGAGGCTATTTCTGCATCCTATGCCGCTGAGGTTACTGACGAATTCATCAAGCCGGTAGTGATTGCAGAAGGCGGCAAGCCTCTCGCAACTATCTCAGAGGGCGATGCAGTGATCTTCTACAACTTCCGCAATGACCGCGCTCGCGAGCTCACAGCTGTGCTCACTCAGACAGAAATGCCAGAGGAGGGAATGCACACATTGCCACTCTACTATTGCTGTCTCACTCCATATGACGCTTCATTCCAGGGTCTCCACATTCTTTTTGACAAGGAGGAAGTAACCGACACTCTTGGAGAGACTGTTTCTGCTGCAGGCAAGACTCAGCTTCGCATTGCTGAGACTGAGAAATATGCGCACGTTACATTCTTCTTCAACGGCGGTCGTGAGGTGCCGTTTGAGAACGAGAATCGTATCCTTGTGGCTTCGCCGAAGGTTGCAACCTACGACCTCAAGCCTCAGATGAGCGCTATTC
>JAFNUQ010000034.1 GCA_017383945.1 Bacteroidales bacterium
AGACATAATGGTTATAAACTGAACAATCAGAAGGTCTTATGGAAGGTTCAGCCTGGTTATGAAAGATTTGTAGAACTCTCTGCGGCAGAGGGCTATGAGGTGACAGTAAAGGCTACAAATACCGAGGACCAGACCCGTACATTTGCTCTTATCGCTCAATCGGAAGATGGTCTTGAGTCTGCAGTGCAGCTGACAGTTGCTCCTGACTATGTCGAAGCCCCTGCGTTTATCGCTGAGCCTAAGGTCAGTGTCACAGGTGGAAAGGCCGTAGTCAGCTATGAACTTGATCTCAAGGGTAGGGCAGATGAGTCTGTAGTGACTTGGTATCGTTGCACCTCAAGCAAAGGCGATGGTGCAATCCCGGTACTTGTTGCCAACGATGGCAAACCTCGCACAAGCTATACATTGACAAGTGCAGATGTGGGATATTATATTATGGTGGGTGTATCACCTAAGCATCTGCGTTGCAATCCTGGAGAAGAGAAACGAGTGGTGTATAAGACCAAGATCAGAGCTCAGGCTGTTACTAGCACAAATATCCTGAAGACAGATTTCTCAGACTTTGCTTGTGCCAACCAGCCGCTCATCAAGCCAGGCTTCTGGACGCTTGATGCATATAAACCTGCTGACACTCACGAATACAGCTGGGAAGTTAATATGGATAACCCTTGCTGGACCTATGGTACAGGCATCAACGGAGCTTCTCATGGCTATGGTATCCAGCAGCTTCAGCAGGGAGCACGTCTGCGTTATACGCCTGTAAAGGGTAAATATGGCGATATGAGCGTTTCCTGGAAGGTTAGCCCTGCAAAGGATGGCGGACAAGGATTTGCAAGTGCGAGACAGCAATACCTTGATCTGTTTATCAAGTTTGATACTCATAACCTGACAGGCTATGCCTTGAGAGTAATCCGCACGACAAAATATGCCAACGCTGTTGATGTGCTTCTTGTAAAGTATACTCAAGGCGTTGTGGAGCCAATCTCAGAAAGTGTAACTGTAGACTGCTTCCTCACAGATTGTACAATTGATGTGAAGATGGAAGGTCATCAGCTAAGCGCAGAGGTGGCCGGCCCAGGCCGAATCGTTGAGCTTGCAGAAGATCCAAATGTGAAGCATTCGGCCTCTTTGACAGCGACAGTTGAGCCTAACGAATTTGGTGGAATAGGCCTCCAGCACACAAGCACCGTGGGCACAGAGAGCCGCATCCTGATACATTCGGTAGAGGCAGCTTGGGAATAGAAGATTTTCTGGAAATATAAAAAGTAAAGAGTGGCATCCTGGTGTGCCACTCTTTGTGTGAATACAAGATTATTAACCGCTAAGACCCAGGAATTAATCTGGATACTATTCAAAGGAAATGACAGTACTCCAAAACCAATTACCACGATGACAAGGAGTATTGTCTATAATAATTTAGGTTAGATATTGTGAATAGCTCCATGGGTAAAGGTAAGGAATTGCATAAAGTTTGAGTTGTAATCAAATCTAAAAAGGGTGGAAAATAGTCCAAATTTGAAAAATTAGTGTATTTTTGTCTTTCCAACCTAAGATTATGAACCGTCTGAGATTATTATCTGGCTTTATCAGTATGTTGCTGCCGTTTCTGGTAGCAGCGGCTACCCCAGAATCCTACATATTCACTCACTATGGCTCCGATATAGGCATGCCGGCTGTCATTGTAAATGATATTACACAGACAGGAGAGGGTCGGGTCTGGTTTGCAACCTATTCAGGATTATATAGTTATGATGGCGAGAGGCTGAATAACTATAAAGCTGTGGACTCAGATGATATTTCCCTGCAGATTCAAAACAGATATCTCCAAACAGAAGGGGATATATATTCAAACCTATGGGTCTTGTCCCAATCCAAGACTTTGTTCTATTATGATCAGGGCAAAAGTGCTTTCAATACTATCGCCCATAAGGTCAATTCCATACATAAAATCAGTTCTTCTGAGTTCTTTTTTGTGACAGAGGACAATCTTGTATATAAAAGTGCTTATTCCGCTGGTGTATATCCGTCCATAATAGAGGTTTTCAGGCTTCCAACTGATGCTCAAGTCAACGGAATTATCCAAGCCGGTGGTTCTGTCTGGATTCTGACAAGTATGGGCCTGTATAGAGATGGAAAACTCATCAGTAGTGATCAGGTCTTCTGCTATGAAAATTATGGTGAAGACCTCTACTTTGGTTCCACTCAAGGAAAAGTCATACAATATCAGTCGGGCAAGATCAGACTTATCGATACTTATTGTCACGATAATGTAACCTTCCTGATGGTTCTTGATAATAAAGTAGATGTTATTATCGGCACCGAAAGTGCCAAGTTATATTGTATAGATACCGGTTCTTGGCAACTTTCTGAGGTTAAAGGTTCATACTATTCGCCTTCAGGAAACTTCAAGTCCCTCAGAATAGCTGGGGATTTGTATTTATACTCCAAGGGCGGTGGCTTTTATTATTATGATCAGAAGAGCAATAGTGTGCTCCCGTTTTATGATGCCCAGCATTACCGAGTGTGGGACTCGGAACTCACGATTCAAGATGTCTTTGCGGATAAACAAGGCAATATATGGTTCTCGGGGTCTCTTGGCAGCTTCTCCAAGGCTGTAAAGAAAATTGAAGGTTTTAGCCTTCATAAAATATCACCGGATGCAGAGAGATATTTCTATAATAGCGTGACATCTCTTTATCAGGATGATGATGACAATATATATGTAGCCACAAGGGACAGTAAGGTACATATACTAGACGCTGCAATGAATAAGATTGCAGAATGGAATGTAGGGTCTTTTGTTACAGGTATTATAAAAGCTCCGACAGGAAAGATTTATCTTACTACGCTGAGAGATGGTGTAATAGAAAATACTTCCTCTGCTTCTTTTGAATATCACCCTAAAAGATATAAGGCCTCCAGAGGATTTTATGATCTTACCAGTGATGATTTCTCATATGTGACGGCAGTTGATTCCAATAGGGTCTGGTTTGCCTCAAGAGATGAGGGAGTCTGTTACCTTGATGTTCAGTCGGGGCAATTTATAACTAAGAAAAATAGGCTATCCTTTCCTACGGAAGATGTCAACTCAATGAAGCATCTATTATTTGGGCCGGATGGAGAGTTATATGCTAGTGGATCATTGGGTCTGTTTGTCTGCAAAAATCCTCAAGGACAGCCAGAAGATATGCGCTTTGAGCGTTTTGAAAATGTTGCCGACTATGATATAAACCATATCCTGATTACCTCAGAGGGCCGTCTATATGGTTCTTCTTTAGGTGGAGGCTTTCTTGCCTTTGAATCGGGTGAGACTAATTCCAAGGTAAGAGCCTATACTGTGGATGATGGAATGCTTTCAGACCACGTATTGAGTGCAATAGAAGATGAGAATGGGATTATCTGGATTGCGACAACCGGTGGTTTGAATAAGTTCAATCCTTCCACAGGAAGTATTACCCCATATACCAGAGACGCTATAAATGTAAGGACCCATTTTTATATGGGAGCTCCGAGCAAGCTTTCTAATGGTGATATATGTTTCCCTGCCAGAGGAGGAATCTTCCACTTTAATCCCGAAAACATTAAAACAAGCAGATATGTTCCACCAATATTTATAGAATCTTGTACTATATCCGGAGTAGAGACAGAGGTGGATGTGGAAAAACGTCTCAATATCAAAGCCGGAAGTAGTTTTCATCTGGATTTCTATGCTATAGATCAGAGTGCGCCTAACCGCATCTTCTATTACTATAAGATGGAAGGTCTGGACGAGGATTGGCAGCTTTTGGGCACTAACGGTGAGATACGTATAGATAAAATGCCGCGAGGTCGCTATAACCTTAGACTTAGGAGTACCAATGGCGATGGCGTTTCTGTGAGCAATGAATTGGTCATAAAGATATATTCAATCTCTGTGCTCTTGTGTATTCTCAATGCCGTTCTTGTGTTGCTTCTGATCTCAACAGCTGTTGTCTATCTGCGTCTGTTACACCTCAAGAAAGAAGCCAAGAATCCGGAAGATGAGAAATTTAAAACAGCTTTAATAACATATCTTGAAGCAAATCTTGACAATGCCGAGCTAAGCGCGCAGGATATCGCAGAAGCATTGAATATATCCCGCTCTGCACTGTTTGACAAAGCGGGAAATATACTTGGAAAGGCTCCAATGGAATTGCTTCGAGATCGTCGCATTGAGAAAGCTGCAGAACTGCTGAAAAGCCAGGAATATACAATTTCTCAGATTGCTTATATGTGTGGCTTCAGTGACTCCCACTATTTCAGTAAGGTCTTCAAGAAGCACTACGGGCAGACGCCGAGCAACTATCGCAAGCAGCAGTTTCCTTCTCTATAAGTAGCTCAGGATGATGCGCTCACCCTTCTTCGTCTTCTCGTTATAAAGAATCTTCAGCTTGTCAAGGCTGTAGGCTCTTAATTTGAGCTCAGCTCCGGCATCCGAGCGGATAACCACCTTGGTGACTCTTCCATCTTCCCAAGCGAGCTCTTCAATCTCAAATCCACCGCGGGCAAGGAGACCCTTGACGCTGCCGTTCTTCCACTCGGAAGGAAGAGCAGGGAGAATGTCAATGTAGCCGTCGTGACTCTGCACAAGCATTTCTGCAATGCCGGCAGTGCAGCCGAAGTTACCGTCAATCTGGAAAGGCGGATGTGCATCGAAAAGGTTTGGATATGTGCCACCTGCCTGACCGCTCTGCACATCAGGACTCACGTATGTGAGCTGATCTTTGATGAGTTTAAATGCGTGGTCTCCATCTAGCATACGTGCCCAGAAGCACACTTTCCAACCCATAGACCATCCGGTAGAGGCGTCTGATCGCTGAATCAAAGTGTTTCTCGCTGCTTCAAAGAGATCTGGTGTCCTATATGCCGAGATCTCGACTCCAGGATAGAGTCCCCAAAGGTGCGAAATGTGTCGGTGATGGTCATTAGGATCATCCCAGTCTTCCGCCCATTCTTGCAACTGTCCGTGTTTGCCGATCTTAAGCGGTGTTAGGCGTGTGCTCATTGTCTTGAGCGTATCGCAGAAGGCACGGTCTGCATCCATCTCCAGAAGTCCTGCCGCATTTTGTGTATTGGCAAAGAGGTCTCGTATCATCTGGTTATCCATAGTGACACCTGCGTGGAGGTTGCCACCCTTGCCCTTAGGGCCATTTTCTGGAGAGTTTGATGGAGCAATCACAAGATAGCCTGTATTCGGATCCTCTACCAAGAAGTCCACGAAGAATTCGCAGGCGCTCTTCATAATAGGATAAACCTCTGCAAGATAGGCCTTGTCGAGGGTAAACAGATACTTATCCCAGAGATGTTGGCAGAGCCAAGCGCTACAGGTAGGCCATATGCCGCAGTATGCTCTGTCAAGTGCTCCTGTGCAGCGCCAGAGGTCCGTGTTGTGATGTAACGCCCAACCTCTGCATCCATACATATCTCTTGCTGTCTGGGTGCCGTTGATGGTCAGGTCCTTGATCATCTGGATAAAAGGCTCGTCAAGCTCGCGAAGGTTAGTGACCTGAGCTGGCCAATAATTCATCTCCGCGTTGATGTTTGTTGTGTAGTTGCCGTTCCAAGGAGGAGTAGGTGATGCATTCCAAATACCCTGAAGGTTGGCAGGCTGGCTGCCAGGCTGAGAGCTGCTGATGAGCAAATATCTTCCAAACTGGAAATATGTCTCAATTAAGTCTGGGTCCCAAGTGTATTTGAAGTTGCGGATGCGGTCTTCAATAGGGCGAGATACGTTGTCCGTGTTACCGAGCTCGATGCTTACCCTGTCAAACTGCTTCTTGTAGTAGGCAATATGCTCTTTCTTTGCTTGATTATAATTCTTAGCGGAAGCCTTCAGATATTCGGCATTGCGTGCATAAGGATCTCCTCCTAAATCGCGGAAATTATTGAAGTTTGTCGCGATGGAGATGTAAAGCGTGAGCTCATCTGCACCGTCAACTTTAAGGCTCTCGCCATTTACGGCATTCACGCTGCCTCCTACATTCTTTGCCTTGAGGTCCACAACATATTTAACTCCGCCCTTGACAAATTCGCTGTCGCTTGAGGTGCCTTCGAGTCTGAGCAATCCCTTATCTGTCACGCTCACTCTAGGATCAGGCATAGGTGTAGAGTAGCTGAGGATACAATTTATTCCAGCGGCCTTATCAGCCTTGATATTGACGATGATAAGCTGATCTACAAAGGACGCAAACACCTCTTGAGTGATGGTGACATTGCCCTTCATGCTGTACCTTGTGGTAGCGATGGCTGTATTCATATCCAGGTCTCTATGATAAGCACTCACGCTTCTTTCGTGACCGGGATAATGAATATTAAGGCATCCGGCGGTCTGATAGTTCATCTCGCGTCCTACCGGAGACAGAAATTTTTCTGTGCCGAGTTTCTCTGCATCAGAAAACTTCCCTGCAAAGATCAGCGACCTCATTTCTTCCAGCACGCCAAGTGCTTCCGGATTATGATTGTTGTACGGAGAGCCCTGCCAGATAGTATCCTCGTTGAGCTGTATCTTTTCATTGACAGGGTCGCCATAGACCATAGCACCGATGCGGCCATTGCCCACAGGTACAGCTTCCACCCAAGCTGCTGCAGAACGGTCAAAGCGTAACATGTTTTCTTGAGCTATTGCACTGATACACAGCACCGATAGCGTGATAGATAGAAATAGCTTTTTCATAAATCAGGTAGTGTTAGTATTGTGGAGTCCAGCCCTTCAGCACAAATGCAGGAGTGCTGTAATTCTTGATCAATTCGGCATCTTTTACAGCATCCAGCTGACGCGAATAGCGATGTCTCTTGCTCACATCCACAAGCTCGCCAGTCTCAAGATCGCGAGTCGCAAATTCATACATCTTCTGAGTTGGCTCGCCGATAGCGCTCCAACCCTCAGGGATGATGTCCTTGACGCTGCAGTTGATGAGTACAAATTCAGCGTGAGGATATTTAGTGCCGTGGTTGGTGCCAGTGCGGCCGAAGTCTACAGGCATGCCGGTGCTGGAAGCAAAGCTGCACTCTACAAATACATCACCGTGGTCGTTAGCACCATTACGTACCCACGAGAATGGTCCTGCGGTGCAGAGGAAACGGCTCTTGTAGGCAAAGAGGCTGCCGCGTCCGAGGATAGTGTCGCCGTCGCCGTCAACTGTGCACTCATTCATATAGATTGTGCCGTTGGCCTGAAGTGCGTCGCCTGAGCCCTTGATGTAGACGTTGTCAAGAGCGATGCGCTCTCCATTGAGAAGCAGGCCTTCTGCCTGTCCGCGTAGGTCAGTTGCGATGTAGATGTCTTCAATGACAATGTCATGGCAATTGTCAAGCATAAATGCAGCTCTACGAGAAGGGAACGTGCCTCTCCACTCATTTGTCTTGAGTGTCAGTGGGTGAGGGTTGAAAACCTCGTTGTTAGGGTAGTGGACCTTAGTTACATCAGGTCCGGAACCGCTGATTCTGACGTTGGTCTTGTTTCTGGCATAGACAAGCTCTTCATAATCTCCTGGCTTGACCTTGATTGTGTACCACTCCTGGCTGAAATCAGGAATATGGTCAAGAGCTCCTTGCACGGTGTTGAAGTCTCCTGTGCCGGAAGCGTCAACAACAAGAGTCTGTCCCTTAGGAAGTTCAGACTTGGTTGTGAAGCTCCATCTGTCTTCCTTGTTCACTCCTTTGAAGCTGCCGTCAGCTACGTTCAACACGCCCTCGTCGATTGTCACG
>JAFNUQ010000035.1 GCA_017383945.1 Bacteroidales bacterium
AGGAGGCCTGTTTATAAAGAATATCCAGGAAGGTGATAGGTTTGGAGCAGGTTTAGGTGTGGGATATACGCATATGCTGAATGCTCATCTAAATCTTGATATTGGCGCAGGTTTCTGGTCAGGATATGATATATATACAAGATACTCCTGTGCCTATTGCGGAAAGGTGCTGGATCAGGGAGGAAAGTTTTTCCTTCTTCCTTCAAATATTCTGTTGGCACTGACTTATATATTTTGAAAATGTTGTATATTTGTGCTCCAAATGCGCGGGTGGCGAAATGGTAGACGCGCTAGTTTCAGGAGCTAGTGTCAATTGCGACGTGTGAGTTCGAGTCTCATCCCGCGCACCAAATGGAAAAATTCTGCATTGTTCTTTTTGCATTTCTTGCAATGGCCTGCAATCCACTCAAGATGGAAGTAATCGAGCAGGAAGATCGAGGTTCGCATATTTGTCAACTTGTTGAGTATAACGTTTCCAAGCAAGAGCGTGTCCGCTCGTTTCTGCTTATGCCCAAAGGCACAGAATCTGCTGACAAGCTCCCTGGATTGGTGCTTCTGCACGATCACGGTGCACGCTTTGATATTGGCAAGGAGAAACTTGTAAAGCCGTTGTCCTCTGCTCCAGAGCACACTAAGTTGTCTTCTCAACAGTGGATTGATGATAATTTTGATGGGGTGTTCTTTGGAGATAGCCTGGCTGCACTTGGCTATGTGGTGATCGTTCCGGATATGCTATATTGGGGTGGACGTTCTACCGATGCCGCACAAGAGTGGGCAAAGCTTAACTTCTGCGGGGGAGAAGGCGATATCAGGCTTCTCAAAAATCAAGTTTACGAAGGCCAAAGAATCGTTTATGATAGCTTGGCTGCGCAGAATATAATATGGGCAGAACAGACGATTAGCGAAGATGCAGTCGCTGCAGAAGTCTTGATGAGTCTGCCTTATGTAGATGACGAGAGGATAGGCTGTTTCGGATGGTCAATGGGAGCTCATAGAGCTTGGCTTTTGACCGCTTTCTGCGAGCATATCCGAACTGGTGTAGCTTTGTGCTGGATGACCCTCAAGGAGACTGTCAAGCAGCCTTTGAAGGCCTCGGATTATTCTATGCTGATCCCGCATCTAAGAGATAACTATGATTTCCCTGATATAGCTCAAGTTCTTGCCCCTAAGCCTTTTTATTTCCTTAATGGTGCACAAGATAAGCTTTTCCCTTTATGGTCTGTGGAAAAGAGCTTTGAGATTATGCAGGGAATATATCAGGAGAAAGGCGCTGAAGGAAAGCTGAAAACCGAACTCTTTGATGGCCCTCACCATTGCGGTAAGGAAGTTCAGGCTATGATAGTCAACTATCTTTCTGAACAGTTATCTGCCGACATTCAGGAATAGCGTGTCTCCGGCACGTATAATCGTGTTGCCGTTAGGAATGATGTTTTCTCCACTTCGGCGAATAAGCACAATCTGAGCTTTATCCGTAGTGATGCACTCTCTGACAGTTTTGCCAGCAGCGCGGCTGTTTTCAGTGATGTTGTGTTCTACGAGTCTCAGTTTCTTCTCGCTTCGGAAGGCCTTGGTGCACATAATGACAGAATCGCCTTGATGAAGGACCGTGGCTCCCTTTGGGATAATTGACGCGCCTGAGGCTCTGATCACAAGGCAGAAAAGCATATTGTGGGGCTTGACGATATCCTTTATCATCTTATCCTTCCACGGATTATCCTCGGTGATTACTATCTCGCTGAATTGCAGATCTGTTTCTTCAGAGAAGTCATTAAATGTCTTCATGACATCAGTATCTCTATCAATCTGGTCTAGTTTGATAGCTGCTTTAGGGAGTAAGAATCCTTGAAGACCGATGCTTAAAAGCACGATACAGAACACAATGTTAACGATATCGTGTTCTAGTCCGGGAGCTCCCATTGCTGCAATTATCGCAAATACAATAGATGAAGCGCCTCTTAGGCCGGCAAACGAAATGAGAATCTGCTGCTTGGCATTATACTTCTTGAATGGGGCCAAGATGCCTGATACTGCCAGTGGTCTGGCGATAAGAAGCATAAACAGAAATATACCGATAGCAGGTAGTATGACGATGTGCATCTGGGATGGCTTGGCGAGCATACCAAGCATAAAGAATACTATTACCTGCATCAAGCCTGTGATGCCGTCAAAAAAGTTTACGAGGTTTCGTTTTCCCTCGATCTGACTATTGCCCAGAATGATGCCGACAAGGTATGCACTCAAGAATCCATTGCCGTCCACAAGGGAAGGCAGAGCATAGGATAATAGCGCAATGCCGAATATGAACAGCGAATCAAAGCCGGAAGTGTTGAAGCTGATGCGCTTCAGTATTTTGCAGCTGCCCCAGGCAATGAATACGCCGAAGCCTATACCGAATACAAGCTGTTTGAAGACCAGCCAGAGAATCTGCCCCGTGCTCACTTTTGCTTCAAGGAGTGATAGCATCAGGATTACCAGCATATAAGAGAACGGGTCGTTAGAACCGCTCTCAATCTCAAGCATAGGAGCACTACTGTTCTTCAGGCCAAGCCTGCGTTGTCTTAGTATGGAGAATACAGATGCTGCATCGGTAGAACTCACAACTGATCCCATCAAGAAGCTCTCAACCCATCCCCAACGAAGTATGAAATGGCAGAAGAGGCCGGTTATTCCAGCAGTCAGTATAACGCCTAGGCTAGCGAGCAATCCGGCCGGAACTGCGGCTGATTTTGCTGAATCCCAACGTGTTCCAAAACCG
>JAFNUQ010000036.1 GCA_017383945.1 Bacteroidales bacterium
TCTCAAGCACTATCTGGCCGTACTGCCTGAGGCTGGTTCGGAAGAGGACGAGATGAACAAGGCAATCATCAAGCAGCCTAAGGATGCTGAGAGGATTCTACGCTCTATCTGCACCGAGATGGATAACAGATATGAGCTCATGAGCAGAGCCGGGGTCAACAAAGTCACTCTATATAACGAGAAATACAAAGAGCGCAAGCTTCGCCCGGACAAAGGACACAGATACCTCCCATACCTTGTAGTCGTTGTCGATGAGTATGCCGACCTCACGATGACCACCGGCGCTTCGCCTGAGACTAAGGCTGCCAGCAGAAGCATCACCAACTCTATCATTCGCCTTGCGCAGAAAGGTAGAGCTGCAGGTCTGCACGTCATCCTCGCGACCCAACGACCTTCCGTTGACGTCATTTCCGGCATCATCAAGAGCAACTTCCCTATGCGCATCGCCTTCAGGGTCGCTTCTCGCGTGGATTCGATGACAATCCTAGATGCCCCAGGAGCAGAAAAGCTCATCGGTAAGGGTGATATGCTTTTCTCTGCCGGTATTGACATCGAGCGCATCCAATGCGCATATATCAGTGGCGACGAGACTGACAAGATCACTGAATTTATCGGCACACAGCAGGGATATCAGAAATCCTACAATACACCATATTACCTACCAGAGGCCAAGGCAGACGGCAGTTCCGACGAGTCACGTGGTTCTGTAGATATGAACAAGCTTGATGACAGGTTTGAGGAAGCAGCCAGAATGGTGGTACTCAATCAGAAGGGATCCACTTCCGACCTTCAGAGGAAGTTGGGTGTAGGATATCCTAAGGCAGGAACCATTATGGACCAGCTCGAAGCTGCGGGCATCGTAGGGCCACAGGTTGGATCAAAGGCAAGGCAGGTGCTTGTTTCCGACCTTGACTCACTCCAATCTATCCTGGATGCTTATATGAAATAAGGAATTTTAGAGAGCCTCTATCATCATTGAGAAGAGGCTTTCCATTTTTTCTGCAGCAAGGTTGGCCTGCTTCACCACGTCATCTCCGTCATTGAGATTCTTCTCTACATTGAGGAAGTTGGACATATTGGTAACGACTGACACTCCAAACACTTTGAGACCGCAATGGCGGGCAACAATCACCTCTGGAATAGTAGACATTCCAAGAAGGTCTGCACCGATGGTCGAGAAGAAACGTACTTCAGCCGGTGTTTCGTAGGTTGGCCCTGTGCTACCTAGATATACACCCTTCTTAACCTGCATACCCAGCTCGTCACAGATCTTTTCTGCCGAGGCTTGAAGGTCAAGATCGTAGGCACAAGTCATATCCGGAAATCTCTCTCCAAATTCATCTAAGTTCTTGCCGATAAGAGGGTTAGGGAGCATATTGATGTGATCTCTGATAATCACTATATCTCCGACTTTATAACTCTGGTTGCATGCGCCGGCAGCATTGGATACAAACAGATATTCTATACCCAGGGTTTTCATCACTCTCACACCGATGGTAACCATATCCATCGGATAGCCTTCGTAATAATGGAATCTTCCCTGCATGGCAATCACGGTTTTCCCTCCAAGTTCTCCAACGATAAAGTTGCCTTTATGGCCGATAGCCGTTGACTGAGGGAATCCTACAATTTCCTTGTATGGTATAGTTATAGCATTATTTATTTTCTCTCCCAATCTTCCGAGTCCACTTCCGAGGACAATACCCACAAGTGGTTTTCTATCACCGATCCTTGACCTGATATAGTCAGCACTAGATCTGATTATTTGCATCCTTGGGTCCATAATTATGCGATTTTTGCTAGTACACGCTTTGCTTGGGTTAGTATCTCTTTTTCTTCCGGTATCTGGCGGTTACGCATCACAAAGCGACCTGCGCATATCACTGAATCTATACAATCAGAGTGGGCAGAGTAGACCAGATTTGCCAGGAATGGGCTATTAGACAAGAAGAATGTATTGTCTGTATCCACGATATTGATATCTGCTACAGCTCCCTCGACAAGACGGCCGCCCTGGATACCCAAAGCCTTTGCGCCGTTGAGAGTCGCCATATCCATGAGTTCAGGTAGAGGAAGAGCCGACGGATCATCCCTCCAAGCCTTCTGGAAGAGTGCGGAGGTCTTCATAACCTCCAGCATATCAAGATTATTTGATGAAGCACAACCATCTGTACCAAGGCAGACATTTGCACCCGCATCTTTTAGTTCCTTGTATAAGAAACGGTATCCTGATGCCAATTTTGTATTTGAATTGACATTATGCACACAATTAACGCCACGCTCGCCGAGCAGACGGACATCGTTTGGACTGAGCCAGAGCGTATGTGCCGCTATAATATTGTCAGAAAGAATTCCTAGACGATCAAGATACTCTACAGGAGACAGGCCGCCATGGGCAGCTTTGCAATCTTCGACTTCTTTGCGCGTTTCGCTAAGATGGATATGCAGATTGATCTTGTGCTTTCTAGCAAATTCTGCAGCCCAGATCATCATCTCCTCACTGACGGAATAAATCGCGTGAAACGCCAGCTGATATAAGTGCATTTCCGAAGGCGAAGCGAAGTATTTTGCAGTTTTCTCCTGGCACTGCAGCTTCTGCCTTTCTGCCTCTGCTACGCTGCCTTTATCCATTATTTCGTAGCCGGTAGCGATGCGCAGGCCCATTTCGCGAGCAGCTCGCACTGAAGCATCAAAATGCCAGTAGTGATCGTTGAATGTAGTTGTACCGGTGCGAATCATCTCGATACAAGCGACCTTGGTTGCCCAATAGACATATTCCGAGTCAATATTCTTTTCAACATCCCAGATTTTAGTAATCCAGTCATTGAAAACCATATCCTCTCCAAGACCCCTCATCAGAGACATCGCAGCATGGACGTGCATATTGACAAATCCGGGGATTGCAACCTTTCCGGAGCAATCCATGATCTCCACATCCCCGGCAATATCCCAAAGCACACTACTTCCAGAAGGCTCAATCTTTTCTATCAAGCCCGCACGGATGAGGACATCTTTGCAGATGCCATCAATAGTAATGTCTTTAAGGATGATAGAGCTCATTATTCTATGTCTCTTTTGGGAATTTCTCCATCAAAGCAGGTATCCTTGATATATGTGAGAACCTCAGATAGACCTTCAGTAAACTTCTCGAAATCTTCTTTATAGAGGTAAATCTTGTGCTTGTCAAAACTTACACTGCCATCAGGATTATTCTTGCGTTTGCTTTCTGTAATTGTAAGGAAGAAATCCTTATTATCCTTTGTTGATTTTACATCAAAGAAATAGGTACGCTTTCCAGCCTTGACCGACTTAGAATAAACATCCTCCCCCTCGTGCTTGTCAAATTTTGAGTGTTTGTAGTCGTCTCTATACATAAAATAAAATAAGTTATAGTGCAAAAATAGAATTTTTTGTGGATTACTTGTTATCTTTGCATACTAATTTTGTTTGAAAGTATGCTCAACCGTAGAATTCTCCGTTCTAAAGCCTTTAAGGCTGTTTTTTGCTATGCGGAAAATCCCGGACTCTCTTTGAAAGACACACAAGCTTTTCTTGAAACTTCGTGTGAATCCACAAGAGACCTCTACTTGTTTATGTTGTCTATAGTCGGACCATTGACAGCAGAGGCACAGTCCCGCATCAGCGCAGCTATGCAGAAATTTAATCCCACTGAAGAAGAGCGCAACCCCAACCTCAAGTTTGTAGAAAACCAGATCACTCCGCTTTTGGAGCAAGATCCTGATTTTAATAAACTGCTCGCTAAGAAAAAGCTTAGCTGGGCTCAGTATGACGTGCTTCTAAGACACCTCTATGAGAGGATTAGAGAAAGAAACTATTTTAAGGAGTACCTCTCTCGCCCAGAAAGAAGCCTTCAGGAAGATGCAAAGCTCTGGGTCCGCATTTTTGAAAACGAATTTGAGGACAATGCAGAGCTAGCTGAGATCCTTGAAGATCTTTCCATCTATTGGAATGACGACCTTGGTTATGTCCTTTCTTGGTGCCGTCGCACAATGTATTCTCTCGGAGAGAAAAATGTGTGGTCTTTGCCACCGCTATACAATAGCGACCTTCCTGGCAATGAATCGATGCAGAGCGATAAGCTGTTTGTATTCAACCTCGTGCGTGCCGCTCATGCCAACTTCGACAAGTTCTGCGAGCAGGTTGCCGAGCTCACTCCAAAGTGGAATAGAGACAGACTCTGCACCACTGACCTCGCACTCATAGTATGCGGCATGGCCGAGTCATTGTCGGAACCTAATACTCCAATAAAAATTATCATTAACGAATACGTAGAGCTCTCAAAGTCCTACAGTACTCCAGACAGTAGCGGTTTCGTTAATGGATTGTTAGACAAATTAATAAATAAACATTAATAATTATGATTACACTTTTACAGACAGCTGGTGCTGCAGCAGCCCAGCAGGGCGGTGGTGGTTCAATGCTCATTATGCTCATCCTTGTTTTTGCTGTTATGTGGCTTTTCATGATCAGACCACAGCGCAAGCAGCAGAAAGCCCTTGAGGAGATGCGCAAGGCTCTCAAGAAGGGTGACAAGGTCATCACTGCTGGTGGCATCTATGGTACTGTAGCTGAAGTTGAGGAAACAACTATCCTCATGAGAGTTGACGGCGATGTAAAGATTCGCGTTGACAAGCAGTCAATTCAGATTGACCCAGCTACTGTTCAGGCACAGAGCAAGAAATAAGTAACAACAAAGTGAAGAAGTGGGCACAGTTTATATTGTGCGTACTGATTGCAGCAGGCGCATGGTGCATTCGCAATCTCTCTCAAAATTATGTGAGTATTGTGAGTGTGCCTGTTCTTGCACAAAGTAATATTGAGGGGCATTCAAACATATCCACCACAGAAGCAACAATTACAGCACAAGTAAGTGGATCCGGATATAGCATTGCCGCTCTTTCAAGGAAACATCAGAAGACAAGAAAGGTAAACTTCAATAAGGAGGATTTCAATTTTGATGGTGATAACCTTTTCTCTATCAAGCAAGGAGATCTATACAAATACGGCTCAGCTATTTTTGGCAATGGCATCAATGTAGAGTCCTTCATTTCAGACTCTCCTAAGTTTGTATTTCCTCAAGTGTCCTACAAAAAAGTACCTGTTCAGAAAGTACTTAAAGTTTCCTATGCGCCACAGTATATGGCGACTTCTCCGATGAAACTACAGCCGGATTCGGTTGCAGTGTATGGAGAAATCTCTAAACTTGAAAACATAAATCAGGTTTTAACCCGTCCTCTGGAACTCAAGGAGCTCAAAGCAAGTGCACACGGAAGAATCAAGCTTGACAATCCGTCAGGTCTGAGACTCTCTGATGAGGAGGTGGTATATTCTCTGGACGTACAAAGATATGTAGAGCTCCAGAAAGACATAAAGATTGAGACTCGAAATGTCCCTCGTGGAGTTGAGCTTTCAGTCCTGCCATCTACTGCCACCGTCAAATACCGTTGCATATTCCCAGTCAATGATAATCCGACCGAGTCTGTAGTCTTTTATATCGATTACAGAGACTTTGTAAAGTCGCTCAGCGGAACATGCATTGCCAAGCCTGATAAACTGCCATCAGGCGTTATTGAATATAGCTTGAGCCCCGAGACATTTGAATGTATCGTAACCAACAACTAGAGATCCCCATGAAGACAGTCCTTATTACAGGCCCTATCGCCAGCGGTAAGTCTCTTTGTTGCAGATACATTGAGAGCAAGGGGTTTCCCGTATATGATTGCGATTCTAGAACAAAAGCCCTTTATGACTTGATTCCGGGACTTAAAGAGAGCATTGAGAAAGCATTGGAAATCAGATGGGAACAAATCGGAGTTATCTTTTCTGACGATCAGAAAAGAAGAAAGCTTGAGAGTATAGTATATCCATTGGTACTGAAGGACATCAAGCAATGGAAGTCAGAGCAGACTAATGAATTGGTTTTTATTGAGTCTGCAATTGCTTTGGAAAAACCGGAGTTTAATGAATCCTATGATGAGGTCGTTATGATTGTCGCAGACCGTGGACTCAGAGAGCAGCGGAATCCGGCAGTTACCCAGAGGGATCACTTGCAAAGCTTTGACTTAAAACGGATAAACCATGTCATTACAAATGACGGAACACAAGAAGATTTATACTTAAAAATAGAAGAATTATTATGCAAACTGATTTAGCAAAGATACTTAGCGTTGCAGGACAGCGCGGTCTTTATGAATATGTAGCTCAGGCACGCAACGGCGCTATCGCCGAAAATCTTGCAGACAAGAAGCGCACGACTTTCCCAAATACAAGCCGCATCTCTAGCCTTGCAGATATCGCAATCTACACATCAGAGGGAGAAATGAGACTTGACGAAGTTTTCCTTGCAATCAAGGAAGCTTTAGGAGACAAGCCAGCACCTTCACACAAAGCATCAGAGTCTGAGATTGTTTCTCTTTTCCAGGAGGCAATTCCAAATTATGACGACGAGAGATTCTATATCTCACACATGCGTAAAGTTATTGACTGGTACTCACAGATCGTAGAATACAGATCACTTGACTTCGTTAAGAGAGAAGATGAGCAGCAGGAAGAGGCTTAAAATAATCACTCTTGGCTGTAGCAAAAACACAGTAGACAGCGAGCACTTGCTCGCTGCTCTTCCTAGTGATCAGTTTGAGGTTACAAGTGACGAGCAGGCAGTTGATTACCTGCTCCTGAACACTTGTGGATTTATCCTTGATGCCAAGGAGGAGTCAATCTCAGCTATCTTAGAAGCGGTAGAGTTAAAACGTCAGGGACTTGTCAAAACACTCATAGTATTTGGTTGTCTGTCACAGAGATACCATAATGATCTGAGAGAAGAGATCCCGGAAGTAGACGCGTGGTTTGGCGCTAGAGATTTAAACGAAATCACCAATTATCTTGGCATTGAGGCAAAGACCTTCAATACCAGGTTGATTCAGGATAAAAAGGGATATGCCTACATTAAGATTTCTGAAGGCTGTGACAGAAGATGCTCTTACTGCGCGATTCCTTTTATTCGCGGAGCACACAAATCCGTTCCTATTGAAGATGTCGTTGCCGAAGCTCGTGAGCTTGCTGCTCAAGGAGTCAAAGAGCTGATCCTAATCGCACAAGATACTACTTATTACGGAATTGACCTGTACCGCAAGCGCGCACTTGCAGACCTCATCGCCGCTCTGTCAGAAATTGAGGAGATTGAGTGGATTCGCATCCATTACTCATATCCTGCAGATTTCCCTGAGGATGTATTGGATCAGATGGCAAACAATCCTAAAGTCTGCCGCTATCTTGATATTCCTCTCCAGCACATCAGCGACCCGGTACTCAAAAACATGCATAGAGGTGTAGACAGCGCTTGGACTCGCAAGCTCATCAATAAACTCAGAGAAAGAGTTGAGGGCGTAGTTTTACGTACAACGATGATTGTGGGTCACCCAGGAGAGGGCCAGAGTGAATTTGAAGAATTGCTACAATTCACAAAAGACGCTCATTTTGAGAGACTTGGAGCCTTTGCTTACTCAGAAGAAGAAGGCACTTATGGCGCCGAACATTTTGAGGATAGCATAGACCAGGATGTCAAGCTGCAGAGACTTGATATCTTGATGGCGGAACAGAGTGAGATCTCTATGAACTATAACTCTAGCCGCGTCGGCAAATGCTACAAGGTAATGGTTGACGCAGTGATGGGCAACGACCTGATCTGCAGAAGCGAATTTGAAAGCCCGGAGGTAGATGGCGAGATTATCGTACAGGGAGCAGCAGGAAGCGCTGTGGTTGGAGAATTCATCAACGCAAGGATTCTTGAAGCAAGCGAATATGATCTGATCGCTGAAAGAATTTTATAATCAGCATTTTTTTGCTACCTTTAGACGACTAAAACCTATAAATTCCATGACTGAAGCAGAAATGCAGAACAGACTTATCAATGTTGATGAGATTTTGGCAACCAAATTTCCCAAGAAAAAGTTTTCACCTTGGGTAGTCAAGTTGATAAAAAACATTTTACACGTTGATGAGCTCAATGAAATCATACGCTACGCTGACAAGGAGAGCTATGGTTTCTGTGAGCAAGTGCTTGAATATCTAGATATCAAAATCGAGTTGGAAGGCCTTGAAAATGTACCTGCTGACGGAACGCTATATACTTTTGCTTCAAATCACCCTCTAGGAGGAATCGATGGCATTACGCTCTGTAGCATAGTTGGTAGAAGATATGGAGAAGTAAGAATGTTGGTAAACGACTTTCTCCTTTTCATAAAGCCTCTTGCCCATATGAGTATTCCGATCAATAAAGTGGGCGGACAAGCAAGAAGTCTCCCTGAAGCTATCAACAAAGTATTCTCTTCAGATAATCAGATTTTCATATTCCCGGCAGGAATTTGTTCCCGCAAGATCAACGGAGTCATCCAAGACCTGGCCTGGAGTAAGACATTTATACTAAAGAGTACAAAATATAATCGCAAGATCGTTCCTGTGCACTTTATTGGTGAGAACTCCAAGAAATTCTACCGCATCGCTTCAATATGCAAGGCATTGAAAATCAAGTTTAACCTTGCAATGTTATTCTTACCGGAGGAATTGCTCAAAGCCAGAGGAAAGACCTTTAAAGTGGTATTTGGCAAGCCTATCTCTCCTGAGTATTTTGAGAAGTCCAAGACTGCATCAGTCTGGGCACAACATGTAAGAGAATTAGTGTATAAATTGTAGTACAATGGAAAAAATCATCGATCCTATCAGCGTTGACCTTATTCTTCAGGAACTCACTCCTGATAAGAAGATATGCGACACCAATAAAGGTAGCAACGAGATTTATGTTGTCAATGCCCACAATGCACCAAATACACTGCTGGAGATCGGACGACTCCGTGAGGTAACCTTTAGAGCAGCAGGTGGAAGTTCCGGACTTTCAGCTGACCTTGATGAGTTTGATACTATGGAGAACCCATATCAGCAGATCATCATATGGGACCCAGATGCAAAGGCAATTATCGGAGGATATCGATATATTCTCGGACCGGATGTGCAGATTTTGGAAAATGGACAGCCTCATCTTGCTACAGCACACATGTTCCACTTCTCCAAGAAGTTTGTTAAGGATTATCTACCTCACGTAATTGAACTTGGTAGAAGCTTTGTAACTCCTGACTATCAGAGTTCAAAGGCTGGCGCAAAAGCAATTTTTGCACTTGATAATCTTTGGGATGGCATCGGTGCTGTAATGATGCAGCATTCAAATATCTTCTATTTCTTCGGCAAAATGACCATGTACCCAGATTACGACCAGTCTTGCCGAGATCTCATCAATCACTTCCTCTGGAAGCACTTCCCAGACGACGACGTGCTTGTCAGACCTATCAAGCAGGTTGAGTCTGTAGCTGATCCTAGACTCCTTGATATGATTCTGGACGAAGAAGAATTCAAGCCGGATTATCGCAAGTTGAAAGAAGCTATCAGAAAGCTTGGTAACTCTATTCCTCCTCTAGTAAATACATACATCAACTCATCACCAACAACCAAAATGCTTGGTACTGCTGTTAATGAAGAATTCTCAGGAGTTGAAGAAACAGGCATCCTGGTATGTTTCCACGAGATGTATGCGGACAAACGAGATCGTCACAAAGAGCCTTACCTCAAGACAAGAGTAAAGAAACTCCTCAAGAGATTTCCTAAGCTAGAA
>JAFNUQ010000037.1 GCA_017383945.1 Bacteroidales bacterium
AAATACACCTTGCTCGCTTGTGAGCCCAGGTAAGGGTGCTGAGGACAATGAGATCGTCAAGGAAGGTGGTGAGGATGTAAAGCTTCCAGAGGGCGCACTTCCTCATTGGGAGCTTGCAAAAAAATATGATATCATCGATTTTGACCTTGGTGTCAAGATTACTGGTGCAGGTTTCCCTGTATATAAAGGCAAAGGTGCAAGACTTCAGAGAGCTCTCATCAACTTCTTCCTGGATTGCAACACTGAAGCTGGATATAAAGAGGTAGAACCACCTATTCTTGTAAATCAGGCTTCTGGTTTTGGTACCGGTCAGCTTCCTGACAAGGAAGGTCAGATGTATCATGCTACGCTTGATGATTTCTATCTTGTGCCTACAGCTGAAGTTCCGCTCACAAATATGTATCGCGATGTGATTCTCACTGATAAGGAGATTCCTGCTGCAATTACTGCATATACACCTTGTTTCAGAAGAGAAGCTGGCTCATATGGTAAGGATGTGAGAGGACTCAACCGTCTTCATCAGTTTGATAAGGTGGAGATCGTGAGAATTGAAAAACCAGAGGATTCTGCTGCTGCACTTGATAAAATGGTAGCTCACGTAGAGAGTATCGTTAATAAGCTTGGTTTGAAGTACCGTATCCTCCGCCTCTGTGGTGGTGATATGAGCTTCACATCTGCCATTACATATGATTTTGAGCTTTGGAGTGCTGCACAAGGACGTTGGCTAGAGATTTCTTCTGTTTCTAATTTTGAGACATACCAGGCAAACCGCCTCCATCTTCGTTATAGAGATGAGGCAGGTAAGACACAGATTGCGCACACTCTCAACGGAAGCTCTCTTGCACTTCCAAGAGTTGTCGCTGCTCTCCTCGAGGACAATCAGACTGCAGAGGGTATCGTGATTCCTGAGGTTCTTCGTCCATATACGGGATTTGATATTATTGACTAATTGAATAAAAGTAGAGTCATACTTGGTATAGATCCCGGAACCAATCTCCTTGGTTTCGGGATTGTCCGAGTAGATGCTCAAGGTAAACCCCATTATGTTGATATGGGGGTGCTTGATCTTAGACGCCTGGACTCTCCCTATGAAAAACTAAAGATTATATACCAGAAGGTTGATGCCTTGTGCGAATTGCATAAACCGGATGACTTGGCGATTGAATCCCCATTTTATGGGAAAAACGCACAAGTTGTCTTTAAACTAGGCAGAGCGCAAGGTGCTGCGATGACTGCTTCGATGAACCACGGGGTAAGTGTCTACGAATATGCTCCAAGAAAAGCCAAACTTGCAATTTGTGGCAATGGAGCAGCGTCAAAAGAGCAAGTTTCGCTCATTGTGCAGAGGACTCTTGGCATTAATATTGAAGCAGAAAGATTAGATGCAACAGATGCTTTGGCGCTTGCCATGTGCCATTTCTATCAGTTGTCCAACCCTCTTGCTAGTGTAGAAACTTCAACCGATTGGAAGAAATTTATTGCCGCTAATCCGGATAGAATTAATAAAAGATAGGTTAGATGAAATTTTTTAAGGTCTTGATGCTTGTTGGTTTATTGTCTTTTGGACTTGAATCAACAGCCCAGAATGTAAAAGTGACAGCGGTGTTGCTGGATGAATCCAATTCTGAGCCATTGGGTTTTGCTACTGTTTCTCTCACACGAGAAGGGCAGACAAAACCTGCCAAGTACATTTTGAGTAATGACAAGGGTGTCGTTACTCTTGAGAGTGTAAGGGCAGGTAAGTACACCGTAAAGGCGGAATTGTTGGGTTATCTCCCTTTTACAAAAGAAATTGAGGTTAAGCATGAAAATATTGACCTCGGAAAAGTGAAGCTCAAGGTTGATACTGAGATGCTTGATGCGGCATCAGTGTCTGCTCTTGGTAATCCTGTCATTATCAAGAAGGATACGGTAGAATATAATGCTGATTCTTTCAGAACTACAGAAAACGATGTTCTTGAGGATCTGCTCAAAAAGCTTCCTGGTGTAGAGGTTGGAGATGATGGCACTATTACATTTAATGGAGAATCAGTATCTAAGATTACAATAGATAATAAGACATTCTTCCTTGATGACCCGCAGCTAGCATCTAAAAACATTCCGGCTAAGCTTGTAAAGAAACTCAAGGTTATTAAGAAGAAATCAGAACAGGCTGAATTTACCGGTATCGATGATGGTGAAGAAGAAACAGTGATTGATCTCTCTGTCAGACCTGGTATGATGCAGGGTCTTATGGGTAATGCTCAGGCTGCAGGCGGTGCTGATGTGACTTCTCCTGAGGGCAAGATCGGAGACCCAAGATATCAGGGTAACGCCTTTATTGGACGCTTTACTGAGAATTCTCAGATTTCTCTTATCCTTAATGCCAACAATACCAACTCTCAGGCTTCTGGTAGAGGTATGCGAGGTGGTGGATTTGGTGGCGGCGGTATTACCACTGCATACATGGCCGGTATTAATGGTGCTTGGGACCTTTTTGATGATAGGATGAATGTGGGTGGTAACTACACATTCAACAAGGGTGACCGTATCTCTGAACAGCAGAGTATGAGAAAGACCTATCTTCAGGACTATAACCTTATCAACAACACTAGCGATGTAAACTTGAGCGACAATATCAATCATAGTTTTGGTATGCGTCTGGAGCACGAGTTTAGCGAGAATACATCTATCCTGTTTGAGCCATCTATCAATTTTGGTACAAATAGCTCTGTCAGCACAAGCCGTGATACTACGTTCCACAATAGTTTTGATGGTGCAACAAGAAAGCTCAATGAGGCATACACAGATAATTCAAGTATGGGAGATAATGTGAGTGCCCGATCAATGTTCCTGTTCCGTCAGAGACTTGGCATCCCAGGACGTACTCTCACTGCCCTTGTTAACTTGAATATGTCCGTTAATAATACAACAGGTATTAATAAGAACGGAACTAATGTCTATGACGACCTTGGAGAAAATATTATTGGTGTAAATCTAGTAGATCAGAACTATATCAATAAGAATAACTCATATAGCGTCAATGGTCGCCTGACATATACAGAACCTATGGGTGATAACTTCTATCTTGAGGGTAATTACTCATACAACTGGAACAAGTCAGTATCTGATAAACAGACCTTTGATCGTGCTACCGGTCTTCAGGACTATAACTTCAGTAATAATATCATCAACGAGAACCATCGTCAGGATATCGGTTTTAATGCTCTTTATCAGAGTACTAAGCTGAGAGCTCAGGTCGGTTTCTCTGCAATGCCTACAAAAACTCATAATAGCACTACCAAGTATAATGCTACTACTAAGGAGTTTATTCCACAGGTATATGATGACTTCCGCTGGAATTTCTCACCTACAGCGATGATTACCGGAGATCTTTCTGAAAACACAAATGTGAGACTCTTCTATCGTGGTAATTCTTCGCAGCCATCTACTTCGCAGTTGATGCCTGTGCCAGATAATACTGACCCTAATAATGTTAATTTTGGTAACCCAGGCTTGACTCCATATTTCAATCATAGTATTCGTGGACACTTCCGTTATTCCAATAGACAGAAC
>JAFNUQ010000038.1 GCA_017383945.1 Bacteroidales bacterium
CCAACCTGAGAAAACATGCCAAGGCCAGAATCTCGCTCCGGCATTGACTGAACGTTGCTTCAATCTAAATGACTCACTACTGGTTTCATAAGTAAATGGATTATATTTTACTCCAGCATTGATACTCCAATGTTGTGCAAGGCCAAGCGAAGCCTCCAAATTGATAGTACCCAGGGATGCGTAGTCTACGAAGTTGGTAGAAAGCGCGAGTTCTTGAGCGTGCACGATATGGCAGCAGATTGTAATAAGACTCAGACATAGTATAATCTTTTTCATCTTCCACTAATTATAACGGTTAAATGCTTGGTTAATTGTTGTCTTGAACTGAGGATAAAGGCTGACTAGCTTCTTCTGCAGCACATCCCTATCTTTAACATCCGCAGTCATTGCCGCAAAGATCTTATGATAGCCTAGCCCCCTATCATCCAAGTACATAAATATCTGTGGGTAGAACCAATAGTTTGTACCAAACGCTTTATCACTACCAGGATAACGCTGATTATACAACATACTCTGCACATAATAAGCCCACATCTCGCCCACTTCACAATACCCATGATCTTCCTCAACACCAGAGCCATAGGTAACAAATCCAGAGCTGACAAACGAGGTGATTATATAGTTGATATACCTATCCCAGTAATCTACTCCTACCTTCATAAAATGGCTTGAATGTGCTAGTTCGTGATTGGTTACAGAATATATATCTTCATAGCCGACCAGATCATTTAATCCAAGAGTTATATCCGGAAGGAACATCTTCAGCAAGATTGAGAACTCACCTAGGTAATCTCCAATCTTACTATCATCTATATAGGCACCCTGCTGCAACATCGCAGAGCAGCTGGACTTCATCTTTTGGAATAGCCAAATTCTAAGATTTCCGGGAGGCGTTTTTATCGCAGATCCTGGAGTTTTACACTTCTCATAATATTCATAGGCAGTATTGTTCACAACTGCCCTTGTAAATAATTTTCTATCAGAATCAGCAGTAATATGAAGGCTCACACCACTTACGGGCCCCTTGCCAAGAGTGGAAGCTGATGCCGGTTGCAAAATCAGATTAAATCCAATCCCAAAGCCATACTTGTTTTTAAATACTATTCTATATCTTGGCTTAGATTGAAATTTTGACTCTATAGTATAATTACCCTTGTCGTCTGTATATGTCGATGCGGTCTTTACAAAAACATTACAAGAGACCTTGACACCCTTGACTCCTATAGGATCCTGGCTATATTGAGGATCAGAAATAGTAATACTGCCACTAGGATAGACTTCGGACTCCCCTGCCTTAGTACTAGGATCAAGGAGCATATTCTCATTTCCTGTCAAGACAAATGACTTGCGCTCAACCTCCTCCCAATCCACACCCAATGCCTTGGTTGTTTGAAAATCCAGACTATGTTCCGGGATATAACATTTTTCTAGTATCTCGTGCTCAATATGCTTTGGGTATACCATACCTTTACGGACCACCGCATATTGCCACGTAATCTGGCCTTCCTCAATGTCCGGGTCATGATAGTAATCTCCCTCCCGGATTATCTCATAGTCCATCGGATGATCAAGTAGCTCTATCCCCGAGTCCTCCAACGCATAATATTCTTCTTTGTTCTTAGGAAGAAACCTGATATAATAGTCTGTTGCTTCTAGCTCTACTCTTCCTACTTTTGTTTCATATAGAGAGTTAAATGCTTCAGACATCGCTTCCAGCGAATAAGGGTCTGCCAATTGCTTTCCCAACACAATCTGCTCGTGGCCAAGGACCTCGCCATCAATATCCACAAC
>JAFNUQ010000039.1 GCA_017383945.1 Bacteroidales bacterium
ATAGATATCTTCCAGTCTAAGGCTGTCATTAAGAATAAACATATCCGGATGCAGTCGGATCTGCCAGGATTTATCCTGCATCTGAGCAGGGACAATGAGCTGAAATTCAAGAGATATTTTCCCCATTCTTTCTGCAACATTTCTAAATCTTGTCACAATCACAGCCGCATCCAACTGGGACACAGCAACCATTTCCCCGGTTTCCTCGTCTCTGACTGCATTCATTACTATCACTTCATTTCCTTCAATATCCGTAATAGTGAGAGTATCCCTTTTTGCACGGAAGGATTCCGAGTCAAGCGATAGTTCCTGATCTTCTTCAGAAGGCAGAACAATCGTGGCAGTCATCTCGTTACTCTGAAGTTGCGATATTTTCCGGGCCTGACTGCATGAGAGCGCAGCCAAGCCCAGAATGACGAAAAGCGGAAAACGTAATCTACATCTCATAGGACAAAGACTCGTCATCATCAATCAATGTGAGTCTGGTAGCCACAATTTCTGTAACCTGCCTTTCTTGACCATCTTCGGTCATATATTTATTATACTTTAGACGACCCTGCACATAAACCTTGCTACCACGCTCGATTTTGTTACAATCACAGATATTCTTTCCCTCCCAAGCAATGATATTGTGCCAGCTCGTCTCTATCACAGCAGCGCCAGTCTTATCTTTATAGACATAGTTGGTTGCAACTGTGATTCTTGACATTGTGTTTTGAGAGAATGTCTGGGTTTTGATACTACCGACCAGACCGCGGATTTCGACCTTGTTGAGTTGTTCCATAATTTTTCAAGAATTTAAGTTTAGCCTTTATCGGCATTGCAAAGTAAAGTATAGAAAACCGGATTTAAAAGATAAACAGCTCTGAATCAGCGCAGTAATTGCTATTTTTAAACTAAGAAAAAGCAATTTTCTGTTTTTGTACTTGAATCAATTCTCAACTCAAGATAACTTTGAATCAAAACTAATACTATGAAAATTCCGGAGACAACCACCTGCCTTGAGTGCGGCAAGATCATCCTCGGACGCACAGACAAGAAATTCTGCAACCTGGCATGCAAGAACAAGTACAATAACCAGCGACTGAAGGAGAAGAAGGAGCGTCGCCTGAATATAATCAGAAAGCTCTCTAGAAATTATGAAATTCTAGAGAGCCTACTCGAAGAAGAACAAAGCTTCTACTATATTGAAGAGCTCATCAAACTCGGTTTTGATATCAGATACATAACCGAAGTGCGACATCTGGGCTCTCGCAATCAGATATTTTTATGTTTTGATATTGCCTATTCCCTCTCAGGATCAAGAATATCAAAGATCAGAAGAGACAGTCTTACCAGATTTTAATCTCTCCCATCTCAAGTCCCCAGCATCCAGCCTGGATAACTGGAACCTTCTTTCCATCAAGGTCTTCAACATACTCAAAGTCCTCGACAAATGTGTGAGTGTGACCTCCAATCACAAGGTCAATTCCTGAAACCTGAGGAATAATCTCAAGGTCCTCACGATAACCAAGATGTGATAGAAGAATAACCAGATCACAGTTCTGCTCAGTGAGTTCAGCAGACCAGCGGTTTACAACTTCTACATTGTCAAACTTAGGGATACGTGATGACACCTCTGCACTGACATTGGTTGAGATATTGGAAATCATTCCTATGATACCGATCTTCATTCCGCCCCTCTCGATGACAGTATATGGCTTGACATATTCTGAAATCTCAAAAGTAGAAAGGTCAATATTGGCACAAACCACCTTGGTTGATTCAAGCATTGCAAGTCTCTCAGTGAGAGCCTCGATATTATTATCAAGCTCGTGGTTACCAAGGGTTGTACAGTCATACTTAAATGAGTTCATCACCTGAGGCTCAAGAACTCCATTAAGCTCTGAAAAATATGAACTTCCCTGGCTGAAATCACCGGCGTGTACCAGAAGGACCTTATCCTCACCATAAAGAGCACGCACAGAGTCAACGATTGCAGCTCTCTCAATTGAACCGCCAAATCCGGCTTCTTCGCCAGATCTCACAGGTTCAAAGTGGCTATGGGTGTCATTGACGTGGAGAATCACAAGGCGAGGTTCTCTTGCACAAGAGCAGATGCTCAAGATAGCAGCTACGATTGCAAAAAATTTCATCTTCATAACTATTCCTCCACTTTGTTTCTCACAAGTCTATCGTCGACAAAATATTCAATGCTCTTACCCTGCTCCTTATAGCTCATAACATATGGAAGCATCGAATCAACCACCATCACATCGGTCATAATCAATTCCTGAGCGTTCTTAGCGACGTTCATCTTATCACCGCCATCAAGAAGGAAATCGATTGTTC
>JAFNUQ010000040.1 GCA_017383945.1 Bacteroidales bacterium
AGTAAATGGATCAAAAGAACCCGGAAAAAGTGCGATTCGCTTCATAGATACAAAGTTAAGATTTTATTTATATATTTGGGTTATGACTGTAAAAATAGAGAAGACTTGGGGCGAAGCCCTACAGCACGAGTTCAACAAGAGCTATTTCCAGGATCTGGCCGCCTTTCTACATCAAGAGAAGAGAGAAGGCAAGATTATTTACCCTGCCGGGAAAGATATTTTCAAGGCATTTGAGCTATGCCCTATTGAAGATGTCAAGGTGGTCATACTTGGCCAAGATCCATATCACGGACCTGGGCAGGCTATGGGTCTCTCTTTTTCCGTTCCGGATAATATACCCGCGCCACCATCCCTGAAAAACATATTCAAGGAGATTGAGAGCGACCTCGGCATCAAGATGTCAGGAAGGCCCAACCTCGAAGCCTGGGCCAGACAGGGCGTACTCCTACTCAACGCGGTACTTACAGTCAGACAAGCAGAGCCCACTTCGCATAGCAAGATAGGCTGGCAGACCTTTACAGATGAGGTAATCAGGGTTTTGAATCAGCGCAGCAAGCCAGTCATCTTCCTACTGTGGGGCAATTATGCCCGAGGCAAAGCCGAACTCATTGACAGAAGCAGGCACTACGTGCTGGAAGCGGCGCACCCTTCGCCTCTGGCTAGAGGAGCATTCTTCGGATGCAGGCATTTCTCCAAGGCAAATGCTATTTTAAGACAGCTTGGAGCACAGGAAATCGATTGGCAGCTCTAGGATCTTCTGGATTTCAAAGCCATCATCAGACAAAGCGCCGCAAGAAGCAATGCGACTAGAGTTGATACTCTACCCACAATGTCACCATTCTCAGCAAAGAACGTCTTCTGCTGATTGAGGTTTATACTGCCTCTCAGGCTGGTGCGCACCCACCAGTCAGTTGCAGAGACAATCTCGCCTTTCTGGTTGATGAAACAGGATATGCCGGTGTTTCCACAACGGGCGATATCACGACGCAGCTCTATTGCTCTGAGACAAGAATAACTGAGGTGCTGCCTATAGCCTGGAGTATCCCCCCACCACGCATCGTTTGTTATCACCACTAGAGCTTGTGCTCCTTTCTTCACATACTCAGCACAGTGCTCACCAAATACAGACTCATAACACACAGCTGCACCAATCGGCACATTATCATAATGCAGAAGTGAAACTTCCTCCTGACCTTCGCATCTTCCCATCAGACCGGCATAACCCAATTTCTCAGATAGCCAGTTATCAAGCGGAACAAATATGCGAGGGAATGGAGTAAGTTCTGTTCCTACAACAAGCTTGCTTTTATGGTAAAGCTCCGCATCTCCCTCCGGGCCTATAATCATTGCGCTATTGTGAGATGTCACATATCTGTTTCCTATCTGCCTGGCGAGCAGAGAAGGAGCAGAACGCTGGTCATAATACTTATATGTACTTGCACCCAGGAGCATCTCTGAGCCTGGATGAGCCCTCAAGAAGCGACGGATACTATGCACGGTCGGAGAAGCATCAATATCGTTGAGCACGATATCACCCGTAAAGGTCTCTGGTGCAAGGAGGAGCACATTGCTGGTGCTATCTTTCTGCAATTCAGCATCATATAGCGACAGCAGCACAGCAGTCTGCTCGGATTGGCGAAGCGACTGAAATTTCTCGTATGGGTCAAAATTGGGCTGTGCTATTATTACATCAACACGCCCTTCGCTCTGGCACTCATATCTATTGAGGATGCGGCACGAGCAGATTGGAGGCACCGACAGAACAAGCACAATCGCCAGAACGAAGCTCCAGCGCGCAACCATTGTCCAGCGCACCCACGATTTCTTAGAGAAAACGTTTATAGCAGCAAACAGACTCAGGTTGCTCAGCCAGATCCAAAGACTGCCGCCGAGCGTTCCGGTATATTCATACCACTGGATTAGAGATGTAGACTGAGCAAATGCGTGGCCAAGTGTAAGCCAAGGCCATGAAATCTCAGCAGCAAAGTATTGACGCTCAAAGGCTAACCACAGTGCTGCCAGGAATATATATGCAGAAATGCCTGAAAGATATCGCTTAGCATGACGGAACAGCGACCAGACAAGACACATCTGCAATGCATTTGCAACGATAGCAAATACAGCTCCTCCAACTGTAGCAAGTGCCACCCAGAAGGTAGTGACAGCATTCCACACAAGGAAGGTTGCAAAAGAGTATAACCAGAACTTCTTTATGCCATTTCTGTCAGCTATTTGATCTGCAAGCAAAAGCGGAATAAATCCGACTAAAGCAAAGAATCCAAGCCCCTTTGCCAGCCAAGGAAGGCTGAGGAGCACTGCAGACAGAAGGCAAAGAAGGATAATGCTTAGTCTAGAATTCTTCTTCATCTTGAGGCATCTGTGTGGCATATCTGCGCCACTTATCCAACAAAGCAATCATATCAGAAGGAAGTTCAGAGTCCAGTTGAACCCACTCTTTGGTCTTCGGATGCTCAAAGCCAAGAGTCTTGGCGTGAAGAGCCTGTCTAGGGCAAAGTTCAAAACAGTTTGCAATAAACTGCTTATACTTAGAATATATAGTTCCCTTGCGGATCTCATTTCCACCATATCTGTCATCATTGAAGATAGGATGTCCTATGCTTGCCATATGCACTCGGATCTGATGAGTTCTACCAGTTTCAAGACGACATTGTACAAGGGTTACATAGCCAAATCGTTCGATTACTTTATAGTGAGTTACAGACCATTTGCCCATATCCTCCTCATCATAAAGTCTGAACTTGAGCCTGTCTGTTACATCTCTACCGATATATCCTTCGATTGTACCTTCGTCTTCCTTGAGATCTCCCCAGACGATAGCAACATAGCATCTCTCAATGCTATGGTCAAAAAACTGCTTTGCCAGGTTGACCTGGGCAGCTTCATTTTTAGACACTGCCAGAAGTCCGCTGGTATCCTTATCTATGCGATGAACCAGGATTCCCATCCTTTCATCTTCTGCTTCCGGGCCTTGGCTGATACCCAAGTGATGAGAGAGAGCGTTGATGAGTGTTCCTTCAAAATGGCCGTGACCAGGATGAACTACCATACCTGGTTCTTTATTTACTACCAGGACATCATCGTCCTCATATACTATCTCAAGAGGAATATCTTGTGGAAGAATCTCCAAACCTCTTCTGCGATAAGGCATTACAAACCTGATCACATCACCGGGACGGACGACATAGTTGGCCTTGACAACTTCCTCCCCTACTCTCACATAACCCTCTTTGAGCGCCTGCTGCACACGGCTACGGGAAGTATCCTCAAGATGCGTAGACATATATTTGTCAATACGCATCGCACTCTGAACTTTATCAACTTCCAGACGTAAGTGTTCAAACATCTCTTCTGCCATAGACTATTATTATATTGCTGGGGTTTCCTTAGGTAATTTATCTAGATTCTTGCTCAAATATATGCTCACAGCAGAGCCTTTGCGAAGCGCGTCAGATCCAAACTCAGGCTGTTGCGAGAAAACTACTGCTTCAAGTGAGTCTGCATAGGTCTTGACAGTTGCGTCAAAATGCATCTTTGCAACATTAAGAGAGTTATCTTGGAGAGTCTCTACCGCCTTCTGGTATGATTGTCCCACGAGGTTAGGAATATTTGTGGTCTCTTCTGCTGGATTAAGTCCAAGCACAAGGTTAATGGTAGAACCGCTGGTTACCATATCTCCTGGTTCTATATCTCTGCCAAAGCGTTGCTGACGCAATACCATATTAGTAGCTATATCGTATACATATGTCAGTTTTCCGAGCACAAGACCATTGCGCTGAAGCTCAGATTTTGCCTGTCGGAGAGAAAAACCCACCAATGTCGGCATGGCAATTTTCTTAGGCTGGGTAGTATTGGTTGTAAGACGGATCTTACGACCTTCCTTAACCATAGAACCAGGTTTAGGGGTCTGCATATATATTGCACCCGGTTTAAATCTCTTGACATATACAGAGTCTTCAATCAAAACTCTGACGCCGATAGATTCTGCAATTCTTTGAGCCTCAACAAAAGTAAGGTTCTTAAAATCAGGCACCTGGATCTCCTTATTATGTCTAGTGCTCACAGATAAAAGAATACTCACTGAAGAGACAAGCACAACGACAAAAAGCACAGCAAGAAGCAAATTCTTGACTATCCAGTTTGATAAAATATTTTTAGCACTCATATATCAAATTTTCTTTTTCTACACAATCAGGATATTCAATCCTCTTACAAGCAGCAAAATAGCAAAGATGCATATACCTGCTCCGGCAATCCTGCTCACAATTTGTAGGACCTTAGGTTTCAGCTTCACAAAGCGAGACAACACAAATACCACAAAAATCCAATACAATGCTTCACCGATAAATACAGCAAGCAGCAATGCCCAAATCGGAGCTTTCAACATTTCCCCACCCAGGTCAAAGGTCGCAATCAGGCCCAGCATAAATGCCAATGCTGCAGGATTGGACATAGCACTGGTAAACGTCTGCAGACCATGGGAGGCAATTGACAAACTGGCAGAGGAAGGCTTGACCTCAAAATCAATTTTCTTGATCAGTATCTTAATGCCAATGAAGCCAAGTATGGCCGCCCCGGCAAACATTATTAATGCTTGATGCGCATTTATAAAGTCCTCTATCAAGGACAGAGTAAACAAACCGACTGCAGCATAAACAGTATCCGCCAATGCTGAGCCCACTCCTGCACTCACACCCTCTCGCTTACCAAGCGTGAGAGTTTTCTGAATAATCATCAGCAACACCGGCCCCACCGGAACTGCTGCAATTATACCTATGAGTAGCGCTTCAAACATCAAAATAATCCTAACCTACAAAGATACAAAAAGTCCTGATAATGATGGACACTATCAGGACTCATATCTCTTTGTTTATATTAGCGTGGGCCTCCTGGTCCGCCACCCATCGGGCGGCCACCGCCGCCTCCCGTTGGACGAGCGCCACCGCCACCCATTGGGCCTCCTCCCATTGGAGCACGATTACCTCTACCGCCCATAGTTCCAAATCTCCAAGTGAGACCTACAACTATATATCTTCCAAGAGTATTGCTGATCGACTCTGTATGGAAGTTACCTGTATCAGTAACTGAGAGGTTCTTTGTCTGACCAAGAATATCATATGCTCTCAATGACACTGTCATTGTATTGTTAAACAGCATCTTAGAAATCTCCGCATTAAGAACCGCGGTTGAAGGCTGCTGAGTCTCATAACCGGCATACCAGTTATAATCAAAGTCACTTTCAGCGCTTATACCTGTACTTGCCCAGTTCCAAACAAAGCTTGCTGAGAACTGATTGTTCCAAGTGGTTGTCTGATCTTTATTTGTCGAGATAGAGTACCAACTCTTGTTCATATTGGTTCTTCCGCCGACAGTCGCTTCAAAGAACTCACCTCTATATGTCAAACGAAGTCTTTCACTGACATTTACAGTCTGTGTAACGTTTTCTGTTATATGCTGCTTATAGTAGCTTGGGTCATTGAACTGTTCAATGAACTCCTCCATAAACTCATAGTAGCCCTTATCTTCGTAGGTACTCATATCAATATTGGTTCCCACATAGGTAGCACTCTTGTTCCAGTTAAGACTTGTATTGTTGTTAACTGAGAATGCGCTTTTACCAATCGGCAGATTGAAGAAGAAGCTTGTACCAGCATTGGCAGTAGCAGGGCCATTAAATGGCATTGAGTATCTTGCACCGTTTTCTCCAAACCAGGTTGCACTCACAATCGGATTCTGAGTCATACCGGCATTGAAGTTCATATTAAACGAGGAGAAGTTCTGTCTATTGGAAT
>JAFNUQ010000003.1 GCA_017383945.1 Bacteroidales bacterium
ATTCGCCCTCTCGATTCACATCGGGATGGCTCCGCAATTCTAACCTGAAGCATATAATTACAAAAAGGTTAAAAGTGTAGGTGTTATCATATAAAACTTGTACAATTTAAAATTGTATATATCTTTGTTGAAAATGCTTGCGGTTATGACTTTTGAAGATATTACGGGAGATGGACGTTTATGGGCAGTGCGGTATGAAGGACATCCGGACAATATACTAGCCATGACATTTGAAAAGTGGAATGATCCTGACTGGCTAAGGGATTTCTTTGTGGCAAATTCATGTGATCTGTCAAGCTATTTCAAGATAACGAATTTGAATCAGGCCATATATGACACGATTTCAGATGCTCAAGAAATGGAATGTGTCATATTGGACTCAATATCATCGGATAAACTGGATTCGTTATTCAAACCGCTAGAGAATTTGAGAGCCTCGGAAGTGTTGCTTGGTAAAGAGAAGGCCAAAGGGGCAAGGAATTTTAGGCACGATTCGTGGCTAAGGTTATATGCAATAAGGTTTCAACGTAATTCTTATTTGGTGACTGGCGGAGCAATCAAGCTGACACGTACAATGAAGGAACGTGAACATACTCTTGAAGAATTACGCAAGCTGGAAAATGTAAGGAATTTTCTTCTATCCGAAGGAGCATACGATATTGATGGATTTTACGATTTAATTAAAAATACGAGATGAAGACAATAGACATCTTGAATAAATACAAAAGCGACACAGCCAGCAAGTGGCGTGAGGATGCAGAATATCGCAGGAAAAATGCCAGATGGCTAAGGTATTCCACTATGATAGCTCTTCAGATCAGAGATAGGATGTCTCAGATAGGAATGACGCAGGTTGTTCTGGCAGAAAAGCTTGGCTGTACTCAGCAGCATATCTCTATGCTCCTAAAAGGCAAGAACAACCTGACTCTTGAAACCATCGCCAAACTCGAGGAAGCTCTTGACTTCGATATCATAGGTAAGGCTCTCATTCCGGTTGATGGGTATGTCCAGAATGTTCCTCAATCTCATCGCACCTATCTCAGCGAGCCGGATCAGGCTCCATATGGCAAGGAATGAGGTAATCTACTTCCTATTTCTCACCTAAGTCCTTCTTCAGCGCGCTTTATCATATCTAAAGTGCCCGAGCCATCTGTCACATAGCTGATAACCATCTCAGCATATTCGCGAGCCCGGGCGAGCTGAGCTGGAGCAAGCAGTAGCAGACGTTTCAACTCTTCAAGATCCTCAGGTTCAGCAAGATGGGAAGGTCGCATCGAGTTTAAAGCCTTAGAGAGGTCAGCTTCCAGGAGAGCGCAATCCACGACAGAAAAATCTGCTGAGGCGACATTATCATATACCGCTTGCATCCTTGCAAATCCGTGCGGAGCCCACTGATCCACATCAGAGATACGCATCCGCGCAATCTGCATCAACTCTTCCAACCTGCGCCTTGCCTCTGAGTCAGCACTGTATTCAGACGCTGCAAAGTCAGGATTGGTCTGAGAGAGCAGTTCAACTCCAAAATATCGGGTTGCGTGACGATCTAGCCAGTAGTCAGGATAGAAAGTGCGACCTTCAACCTTCAAGCTATAGAGGTTGCCATCTGTACCCTCTTCTGTGGTCGCAGCACACAATTGCACTTCGTCAAGGTTGGAGCCAAGCTTCATCTGGGCTTGTTGCCAACTATCAATACCTTCAGTGCCCATCACCAATGGGCCATACATAAAGCTTGCTGCCCACATTGCTCCGCTTTCAGTCTGCATCTTATCCGGACCGAAATCAAGATGTACGCCAAAAGGCATCGTCACCTCAACAACATCTCTCTTGCTCCAGCGACGACTCGGAATCTCCACATAAGTACCTGGCTGATAGGACGATGAAACAGACTTTCCATTTAGCTTAACGTCAAAGCCCTTTGTCGCCCAATACGGCACTCTGAGCTTAATCGCAAACCTGGCACGTCCCTCAGAGATTGTAATGCGCACATACTCTGCTGGCCATCTGCAATCTTGCTCTACCACCACCCCTTTGTCTGCCCATCGAGCTGTAGTTGGCAGGTAAAGACCAATCCACATCGTATCGTCAGAGACAAAGTAGGCTGCTTCTTGATACTTGACGTGGTTCTCTGAACCAGTGCCACCGCAACACGAAGATTGCGGAGTCCTGTTTCCCCAAGGCTTGGAAGCATTGAGACCGACAGCATATTGATAGGTGGTCATATACTTGTGCGGATGCAAAGATCCAACTATCTGATTGTATAGCACCCGCTCATAATAGTCCATATAAGCAGCGTCGTCGGGATTGTAGCAATTGAGTTCCTTGGTGAGTTTGGCAAGATTATATGCACAACAGGTCTCGTTGATATTCGGGTTATACGATGCCATATTGGCAATCTGCGAATATGGCTCTCTAAACATTTCGCCATTGCCGACTCCTCCCGCAGCATAGCGATAGCGCCCTTGTATAAGCTGCCAGAAATTGCTTGCCAGCTGGAAATAATATGGATCAGCATCGCTGCGATATGACCTCAACGCACCTGTAATCATCGGAATATGCTGATTTGCGTGACGCGTGCGAATGTCATCAATATTGACTGAAAGGGGGTCAAAGAACGCAGGGCTATCGAAGTAGCGCGCTGCTTCCAAGAGCTTTGATTTCTCGTCTGGGTTAGAGGCCATCTCGGATAGGCGCGAGAGGGATTCTTCCATGCCGCCCACTTCGCCTGCTATGTACATATTCCACATCTCGTAGCGATTACCCGGGCGGCTTCGTCTTGCTTCCCTACTGCCCTCTTGCTGCACAAAAGTCCTGTAATAAAGGCGGTTCCACACCCATAAGCCCATATCCTTTGCGATGATAAATGCTTTGTCTGCGAGCTCCTTGTCGTCTATATTAACAGCAATATCTATGAGTCCGGCAAGCTGCTTGTGGACGGAATAATAAGGTGCCCAGACCCAATCGGTATTGTTGTATGGACGGTACATCTCGATCAACGCACAATGGGCTGCGGGGATGGCATTGAGGTAGCCGTAGCCATAGTGGGCATAATCTTGTTTGTATCTATCGAAGTCTTCCCAACTACCCTTCATCTCGCGGAGTTGATCTTCTGGGGCATAGTCTCTGGCCTCGCGATAACGGCCAAGTTGATCATCATATACAAAGGTTCTCTCCTGGCACTCCCTAAGGCCATTGAGCAGAAATTCCACTCGTTCAAGAACCTCAGCTTTGAGACTATCGTCGGAGCAACTGCTGTAGGCAAAAGCTAGAGCTGACATATAATGTCCTGTGCCGTGGCCTTTAAGTTTTGTCTGCGGACTATCCCATCCATCTGATTTGGGATAGCCGTCAGTGGATAGGCCGTAGGTGTCGCGATAGTTATAGAGTTGCTGTTTTACATCCCAGCTGAGGATTTGCTTTATTGCTATATCACGATTGGAGCTCAAGCGATTGTCGCCCTTTATAGTAACGTCCTTGAGGGGAAGTGGTTCTGCAACAATCTTCATATCTCCTGAGGCAGGGGCGGAGACTACTCTCACCTCGGCTTGTATTGGATATCCATCTTCTGTATGGTTATCGCCGATGACAAATCCCCTTATCGTATAGTTTGTACCTGCCGGATAGAAAGAAGGATGTGCCATCAACTTCTCCACCTCGCGGGAGCTGTTGATCCATCGCAGTTGTCTGAATTCTGATGAGCCGTCGGAATATTGGACTTTTGCACGATATGGTAGAACCGGGACAGTACCATCAACAGAATTGACCTTGATTTCCTCAACGGAAACTATATATTTCTGAGCAAATGCAGAAAAGGACAGAAACAACAGAAATAGGATGGATAGATATCTGGCTTTCATAATTACAATAGTGTCTTTGTGCAAGAAACACAAATATATGAAATTGCAAGCAGATACACTTGCACTCAAGCGACAAAATACCTCAACGAGCCGGAGCAGCATGCCGTTGATCTTCTCCAGCCTGGTCACCTCGGCCGGCGTGCAGTGGGTGTCGAAAAGGAGATTCAGGATGTAACTGCGGTCCAGCATCATTTCCTCGACCACCTCGACCTTCGCATCGTCACGGCACCAGTCCAGGAACGGGCTATAGTGCTTGTAATCGATAGGATCGCCGGTAATGTCGAGAATCTTCTTCTCGAGTTTGATGAGTTCATATTTGAGCTAGACCTCGTTCATCGAACGATAGTCGGGCTCTTCTGTGTTCTGTTTCATGCCGCGAAGATACGGCACGAAGATGCCAAAGAGTGGCAGGATAAGAATAGTGCGAAAAAGTCGGATTAAAATAGATTTATCAGTTCTTGTCTTTTACCAATTCGCTCTTTCCCAATTCAACTCTCAATAATTCTTCGCTTTCGAGTATTTCTTTATTGAACGCTTTCCAGTCACCAGTAAATTGCGGAACATAAAAGGGGTAAACCATTATTGTCCCTCCATATCCATTTAGACGGTATTTGCTGTTAGGGACATTCTTCTCGAATGGATATACGTATGTGCCGTGTTCTGATCGGGTACAATACATATAGGTGATTACCTGATACAAATCCTCTTTCCCTACGCCTTGATTGAGGTGCTTATACTTGGCATCCAGAATGAGGTTCTTACGATAGAAATCCGGATACATTATTTTGGAGTATTTATCATACTCGTCATCATCTTCTGGATCAGCAAACATATATATGCCGTTTGTGCCAAAACGATTCTCAGGATGATGGAAACCCTCTTTTACTAAAACAGTATTTAGATAAGCTTCCCATAGCCAAGCTCCGTCGAAAATGACGCCGTACACCTTATCTTTTTCTTCGCCGTACTTAATACCTTCCTGACGTAAAATCTGTAGACATAACTGTCGAAGCGGCTCATATTCAGAGTAATATGGGTGCACTCTGGAACGTAGATTCTTAATAATAATATTAAGACGAGCACTTTTACTGTATGCAGGTGTTGCCGAAATAACTGCAGCCACACTATCCTTCATATCCTCATCACTTGAGAGGATGCTTGTTCCAAAGTCCTTTTCTCGGATGTATTCGATAGTATGACGAATCAATTCCAATAATGGGTTATCTGATGTGTGTTCGCGAACTCGGTATGCAATCTTACCGGTAAAAGGAATATTCTTCTGAATATGACGAGAAATGTCTATTACACCACGCAACTTCTCATCGTTACTGTTGTATGTAACATACTCTCTATAGATTCCTTGGGACATGGCCTTCTTAAAAAAATAAGGGAACAGAAACAACGAGAAATCAAAAATGGATTCGCGGCTGGTTTGATATGGAAGATTGAAGAGGTTGATGGAAAACACTTTTTCCAACAGATAATGCATAAAGAAATCGTTGGAGTCCTTATCAAAACGGGAACGTATTTTTAACATAGTATCCCCGCGTCCAATAAAGCCCATCAGATTCCCAGTGTACACTTTTTCTTCCTTGATCCTAATGATAGAGTCTTCTGAATCAATGTCACCCCTAATCCCAAGAACGTTGGGGAACACTAAAAGAGAAGAGTCTTCGCCATCACCGCACAGTTCCCCTATAGGCTTGTTAGCAATTGCCTTCAAGTCATCCCACTGCCTTTCATTTATCTCTAACGATAAACCTTGACAGTTGTCCGGTATGATAATGGGAGCCGACATAAGAACGATTTAGGCTCCCACACTCTTAAGAAACACCTTTCGTAAAGAATCGACTTTTTCATC
>JAFNUQ010000004.1 GCA_017383945.1 Bacteroidales bacterium
GCTTCTTCTTTGATCGGCTCGTCATATTTTGGCCCAGGTGCAATCAAGCTTAGAGATAGAGATGGAGATAATAAGATTACTGCTGCAGATAAGACTGTCATTGGTAATGCTCTTCCTATCGGAACAGGTGGTTTCAACATCTCAGGAAATCTTTATGGATTTGATTTCTCTGCCAACTTCAACTATGTATTTGGCAACGATATCTATAATGCCAACAAGATTGAATTCAGTCACTCTAGAAAGTATACAAAGAGAAATCTCCTCAGCAATATGAGCACAGACCAGAGATGGACCAACGTAGATTGGAAAACTGGTGAGCTCATCACTGATGCTGATGCCCTCTTTGCGGCCAACGCTGGAACAACTATGTGGTCTCCAGCTTGTCAGAATGCGATCTTCACAGATTGGGCTGTAGAGGATGGCTCATTCCTCCGTCTCCAGAATGCAACGATTGGTTATACCCTTCCTCAGAACTGGAGCTCTAAGATTGGAATGCAGAATCTTCGCATCTATGTAACTGGAACTAACTTGTTCTGTCTCACTAACTATTCTGGCTATGATCCTGAGGTTGATACCCGTCGTAGTACACCACTTACTCCAGGTGTTGATTATGCTGCGTATCCTAAGAGCCGCGGATTTGTAGTAGGTGCCAACATAACTTTCTAAAATGATGAATATGAAGCCTATTAATAAAATATTTATTCTTGCGGGCGTGTTGGCTGCTATGTCTTTGACCTCATGTGAGGATGGACTCACCAGCAAATCCCCATCTGCATTTGACGAACCAAATGTATTTGCTCAGTATGAGCTTGCAGAATATAACATATTCTCTATCTACGAGGTGTTTGGTCATACAAACTGCCATCGTGGACGTTATCTTCCTTGGTATGGTTTCAATACTGATATCGAGATTTATCTTCACAACGGAGAAAAATTTGATGAAAAGTCTCAGATTGCTCAATATGATGTCAGAACCAACAATGGTCAGTTGAATCTCTCAAATGGTCCATACAATGAGCTGATGGTAGGTGTTGAGAGAGCAAATCTCTGTATCCGTGGTCTTCGCACCTATGGCAATGTGGAGAACGATGCCAGAATGGCTTCGCTTTTGGGTGAGGCACTTGTGGCAAGAGCTCTTCTTTATACAGAACTCCTTAAGGCTCACGGTGAAGTGCCAGCTCGTTTTGAGCCGATAGCTCCTGAGACCATTTATCTTCCTAAGGCTGATCGTGACGTGATTTATAAGCAGTTGCTTGCTGATCTTGAGGAGGCGTTTGACTATATGTCATGGCCGCTTCAGAGCGATGCAACAATGAAGACAGATCGTCCAAGCTTGGCATTTGCAAAGGGACTTTATGCTAGACTTGCTTTGATGGCGTCAGGATATGCACAGCGTCCGGATGATGGTCAGGTAAATAGCGGTAATATCGGATCTGTGAGAAAGTCAAGTGATCCTGAGCTTTCTGTTGAGGCTCTGTATCCTAAGATCAAGGCAGCACTTCTTGATGTTGTTGAGCATGCAGGTCTTGAACTTTATTCAGACTATGAGCAGCTCTGGAAAGATTTCAATAACTTTGATCTTGAGGCAGGTAAAGAGGTGATTTTCTCTCTTCCTATGGGTGATGCCCGTGGCCGTTGGAACTATACTTTTGCTGTGCGTAACAATGGTCTTACCCAGTGGACTCAGACTTCTTCAAACCGTGGTGGTACTGCAGGTCCTGTTCCATCTCTCTTCTTCAAATATGACAGAAACGGAAAGGATCAGCGTCGCGATGTGAGCTGCGCAAACTTCGTGATGACAAATAATGGTTCAAAGGATGTGTGCGAAGTTGCCGGTGCAGAGTCGTGGTACTTTGGTAAATATCGTTTTGACTGGATGACTTATCTTCCATATACAGGTGGTAATGATGATGGTGTCAAGCCGGTTTATATGAGATATTCTGATATCCTTCTCATGCTTGCAGAGGTTTGCAACGAGATTGATGCAGACAAGTCTGATGCTAAGTCATATCTCCTTGAGGTGCGCAAGAGAGCTTATAAAGGACACGAAGCAGAAGCTGAGGCCTATGTCAACGCTCTTAGCACTAAGGAGGATATCTTTAATGCTATCGTAGATGAGAGAGCTCTTGAGTTTGTCGGTGAGTTCCTTCGTAAGTCTGACCTTATCCGTTGGAACCTTCTCAAAACCAAGATGGATGAGGCTAAGGCTGAAATGACGGCTCTTGCTGCTAAGCCAGGAAGCGTATGGTATCGCTACAATCCGGATGGTTATACCCTTGAACTTTATGGTTACAATGAGGGCGAAACAGGAACTCCTGAGGGAGAAGGCTGGGAGCCATATACTGACTCTGCCGGTAAGGTTGTAGATAACTATTGGTCAAACATCAAGCAGCCTCGTATTGATGCGCTTTATGTCAATGATCCTAACACTCGTCAGTGGTGGCCAATCTTTGCGTCTACCATTACAAATAGTCAGGGTACTCTTAAGAATGACTATGGATACGACAACTGATTATAAAAGGGAAACATATGAAAAGAATACTTTCTATAATTGCATCGGTCGCAGTACTCTTCTCAGCATATAGCTGTGTGGAGCAGATACCTGCTGTCAATGAGACCTTGGGTTATACGCGTTGCTTTACACCTACAGATCTCGTTGCCAAGGTTTTGCCGACAGGCGATGATGTGGAGTTTAATTGGACCAAGTCTTTGGGTTCAACTGAATTCGTGCTTGAAATATACAATGATGCTGAGTTTAAAAGTCTTGCAAAGACTGAAACTATCAAGGTTGATGATCTTCCTTATGTAGTTGAGCTCGAGGCAGATATGGTATATTATTATAGGGTGCAGGGTAAAGATGGCAACGGCGTATATGCCCCATCTAAGTGGGCAGAGTCTGCAAATGCAATTGAGACTTATGCCGTTAAGTCTTCTGTCAGCCCTGAGGTCGTGAGCAGATCAACAACTTCTATCACTATTAAGTGGACTCTTCCTGAGAATGATACTGAGATAGATCATATACGCATCTATCCTGCAGTTGAGGGAGACGCTCCATATACTACATTTAAAGTTGCTGATGCCAGCGTTGCATCTCTCGATGTAACAGGTTTGAAGGCATCTTCTCAGTACACACTTGCTGTGCACTTCAAGAGTGCAAACCGTGGTGAGGTTATCACTTGGACACGTCCTGAGACAGGTGGTTCTTTGACAGTTAAAACTGCTCAGGAGCTGATCAGTGCTCTTGCAACAAGAGATCCTATCCTTGTTGATACAGAAGAAACACTCGAAATTGGAACTGTAGAGGTTGTCGCTCCAGTGGTTATCTATGGTAAATCTCAGGAGGATGGTACTAAGCCGACAATTTCTGCTTCATTTGCAGTCAATGCTGGCACAAAGGCCGCTGTAGAAGAGCCTATCCTTCATTTTGAGGATATCGTAATTGATGGTAAGGGTTATAGCCTTGGCCACACGATTGATATCAAGAAGGATGTTGAGATTACATCAATCACTATCAGAAACTCTCAGATTACCGGATTTGGCAAGGGTTTGATTTATGTCAGCAGCGGTGTCCTTAATACCAAGAAGATTGAGCTCGATGGTCTTCTCTTTGAAGATTGCGACGGTAATGGCGGTGACTGCTTTGATGTCAGAAATGCTTCTGTAATCGAGGAAATCCTTGTTAAGAACAGCAC
>JAFNUQ010000041.1 GCA_017383945.1 Bacteroidales bacterium
AGGCAAAGGTGCTGTATTCGCCGGGCAAAGCTTCAAATGCGGGCGGAGTTGCAACCTCTGGTCTTGAGATGACTCAGAACTCAATTCGCCAGAAGTGGACAGCTGAGGAGGTAGATGAACATCTCCATCGCATCATGTCTGATATTCACGAGGCTTGCATCAAGTATGGCAAGGAGGAAGACGGGTATATCAATTATGTCAAGGGTGCTAATATTGCAGGCTTTATCAAAGTGGCCAATGCAATGGTGGATCAAGGCTTAGTTTAGTATTAAAATATTTAAAGTATGACTACAGGTCAAAACTATAGTCAATTGATGACCAGGAGAATACGTCGTGTCCTCCTGGTTTGTAATAATTATGATAGCTTCTCTTTGGAGGAGGATGGACACATTGAAACTCAGATTACTCAAGAGTACTCGGAACTCAATTTGAGTAACCCACCTTCGTTTGAAAGGGTAGAGTCAACCATTGAAGCGCTTGAACGCATCAAGTGTCCTGATGTGCATTATGACCTCATTTTGACCATGTTTAATGTGGGAGAACTGGATGTCTTTGATTTCTCTCGTCAGGTGAAGGAGATTTCGTCAGACACGCCGATAGTGCTTCTCTCGTCATACTCTAAGATTATTTATAAATATATCTCACAGCAGGACAAGCCGTATATTGACTATGTGTTCTGCTGGAATAATAGCACAGACTTGATAATTGCCATCATCAAGCTGCTGGAGGATAAGCTCAATGCAGAGCACGATGTCCTTAATATGGGTGCAAGAGCTATAATGTTGGTTGAAGACTCAGTGAGCTATTATTCAACATATTTGCCTTTGCTATATAAACTGATACTTCAGCAGAATAGCCGCGCTGTCAGTGATGCTCTAAATGAAGAACAGCAGATTATGCGCAAGCGTGCAAGACCTAAGATCATACTTGCTACTTGTTATGACGAGGCGGTTGAATTATATGAGAAGTATAAAGATAACATCCTTGGCGTAATCTCTGATGTGGGCTTTGTATTGCACAAGGGAGATAAAAGGGAGACTGAGATCAAGGATGCCGGATTGGATCTGTGTCGTCTGATCAAGAGTGAGATGCCGACAATGCCGTACCTTCTTCAGTCTTCACAGGAGAGTATGCGTGATGTGGCAAAGCAGATGGGTGTGGGTTTTGTGTGCAAGACTTCCAAAACATTGACACACGAGTTGAGTGAATACATCGGCCGCGAGTTTGGTTTTGGTGATTTTGTTGTAACCGATCCGACAAGTGGTAAGGTCAAGGCTCGTGCCAGGGATCTGTATGAGTTTGAGAAGCTCATCGAGTCAATGTCAGATGAATCATTGAAACTTCTCTCCCGCAAAAACTATATTTCTCGCTGGCTCTATGGTAGGGGTCTTTTCTCGATAGGCGATATGTTCAGACCTATCGTGATCAACGAAAGTACCGATCTTGATGAGATAAGAGCATTGAATATCAAGATGATACGAGATTTCCGCCTCGGTCAGGGTCTGGGTGTTGTTGCTAAATTTAATCCTGCTACCTTTAACGATGCCATCTGGTTTTCCCGCCTAGGCGATGGTTCTTTGGGTGGTAAGGCCAGAGGCCTGGCTTTCTTGAATCATATCCTTCAGAAATACAATCTTTATGACAGGTGGGAAGATGTGAGAGTACTAGTGCCTAGAACCCTTGTCATAACCACAGAATATTTTGATCGTTTCATTATTGAAAACGGTCTGCAATATGTTATCAATGCTGACCTCTCTGATGCGGAGATCCTGTCTGAATTTGTGGCTTCTACCTTGCCTCAGGATTTGATTGATGCCCTGCGCGTCTTTATTCGCACAGTGCGCACGCCTCTTGCTGTGAGGTCTTCTTCAAAATTGGAAGACTCTTATTATCAGCCATTTGCGGGAGTGTACTCGACTTATATGATCCCTGCGACAGAAAATGAGGACCAGCAGTTGAGATTGCTCACCAAGGCGATAAAGAGTGTCTATGCTTCTGTATATTTTGCAGCATCAAGAGGATATATCATCTCGACTTCCAATGTGATTTCTGAAGAAAAGATGGCTATTGTCCTTCAAGAGGTGTGTGGCAATGAAGACAAGGGCTATTTCTTCCCGACACTTTCCGGTGTTGCCAGGTCGGTCAACTTCTATCCGATCGGCTATGAAAAGCCGGAAGATGGCGTTGTAAAGCTGGCCTACGGACTAGGCAAGGCTGTAGTTGATGGTGATGAGGTCTTGAGATTCTCCCCAAGCTATCCTAGAAATGTGCTACAGACATCAACTCCTGAGCTGACTATGACTCAGACCCAGCAGGCGATGTTTGCACTTAATCTGCAGCCGGATAAGTTTAAGACATCTGTAGATGATGCAATTAACCTGGAGCGTATCCAGATCTCTGAT
>JAFNUQ010000042.1 GCA_017383945.1 Bacteroidales bacterium
AGGAGGCCATGCCCGCCCATAATGCCAACCACATCCTCGGGCTTGTATTCACTGAGAAACTCGTGCATCGCTGCGCTGATATAATGATCATGCAAAGTGCGCGCAAGTGTTATGCTCACATCCTGGCAGTTGCTGCCATATCTGACGTAGCGTGCATAGACCTTTCCGTCATAAGAATCCTTGTAGGAATCCTCATCAGCAGGATTAAATCCATCATACAAAGACGCTGCGTCATAAAGCTTGGTGCGTATCTGGTAATTGTCCATATATTATTGTTTAATGCCGACGATACGAAGATAATAAAAAAGCCGAACCTTGAAGGTCCGGCTTTCCATTTTATGTAGCAAAAAGATTAGTCTTCTGCCTCTGCTGCAGCGTACTCAGCAAGGAGCTTGTTCTGTACATCACCTGGAACTGGCTGGTAATCAGCAAACTCCATAGTAAATGTAGCTGAACCCGAAGTGAGTGAGCTGAGGGTTGTAGAGTAACGATAGAGCTCTGCGAGAGGAACTCTTGCCTTGAGGATAGAGAAGCCCTTGTCTGCACCCATATCGCCGAGGATACCACGACGGTTCTGGAGGTCAGACATACAAGCACCCTGATACTCTGCAGGAGTCATAACCTCTACATTGTAGATAGGCTCCATAATCTTCGGACCTGCATTGCGGAATGCCTCCTTGAAGGCGTTACGTGCTGCGAGGATGAATGAGATTTCATTTGAATCTACTGGGTGCATCTTACCATCGTATACATAAACTCTGATGTCACGTGCATAAGAACCAGTGAGAGGACCCTCTGTCATCTTATCATTGATACCCTTGAGGATAGCTGGCATGAAGCGAGCATCGATAGCACCACCGACAACGCAGTTGTAGAACTCAAGTTTTCCACCCCACTCGAGGTCGAAGCTCTCAGAGCTCTTGATGTTCATAACCTGATCCTTACCATTGATCTTGAATGACTTAGGAGCATCAACACCCTCCTCGAAAGGACAGATAAGGATAGAAACCTCACCAAACTGACCAGCACCACCTGACTGCTTCTTGTGACGATACATCGCAGGAGCGTTCTTAGTGATAGTCTCACGATATGGAATCTTCGGAGCAAAGAGCTCAACCTCAATCTTGAACTCATTGTTAAGACGCCACTTAACGATATTGATATGCTGCTCACCATTACCGCTGAGGATAGTCTGACGGAGCTCCTTAGAGTACTCTACGATAACTGTAGAATCCTGTGAAGAGATCTTCTTGAGAGCATCACCAAGCTTCTGCTCCTCCTGCTGTACCTTAGCCTTGATAGCACAACGATACTTAGGTGCAGGGAAAACAATCTTATCATGCTTGATACCAGAACCAGGGAGAGAAAGAGTAGTGTTTGATCTACCGTTCTTGAGCTTCACTGTACATCCAAGGTCACCAGCGTGGAGAGAAGTTACAGGCTCCTTCTTGAGACCTGCTACTGCATAGATTGCAGAAAGTCTTTCCTTGTTGCCGGTAACAGGATCCTCGAGATCCATACCTGTTGTAATAGTTCCGCTCATCACCTTGAAGAATGAAACCTCACCGAGGTGAGCCTCAACGTCGTTCTTATAGATAAAGAGAGAAGCAGGACCATCAGCCTTGCAAGTAGGGGCAGGAACTACGTTCTTTGTGAACTCAAGGAGACGCTTAACACCGATATCCTTCTTTGCGCTCACGCAGAATACAGGGTATGCCTCACCGGCAATGATACCAAGGTTAAGACCCTTACGGATCTCATCCTCAGTGAGCTCACCTGACTCAAAGAACTTCTCCATGAGAGTATCATCATACTCAGCAGCCTTCTCGATGAGCTCCTGACGCATCATCTCAGCCTGATCCATAAACTCTGCAGGAATCTCAAGATCCTCACGAGTACCGTTGGCATCCTTGAAGTGATAATATTTCATCATCAAAACATCCACGAAGCCGTCAAAAGAAGTGCCCACATTGACAGGGAACTGGATATATACGGCCTTAGAACCTACTGCCTCCTTGATTGAGTTCTGAACAGACTCCCAGTCAGCCTTGTCAGCGTCAAGCTGGTTAACTGCGATTACAAGTGGAAGGTTCTTTGAAGCAGCAAGACGGAAGAAGTTGTCTGTACCTACCTCAACACCCTGCTGAGCGTTGATAACAAGCACACCACTCTCACAAACCTTGAATGCAGAATGAGCACCACCGATAAAGTCGTCAGCACCTGGAGCATCGATGATGTTTACCTTGGCGCCAAGGAACTCAGCATAAAGTGGAGTTGCGTTGATTGATCTCTGATTGATCTTCTCGAGCTCTGAGTTATCAGATACCGTGTTCTTATCTTCTACTGTACCACGGCGATCGATAACCTTACCCTCATAGAGCATAGCTTCAGCCAACGTGGTCTTGCCGGACTTGGTTGCGCCCAGGAGAACCACGTTACGGATGTCTTTGGTTGTGTATTCTTTCATATTTTTAGATATTATTAATTATACTTTCGTTTTTATGTGCGATAGCCCACAAAGCTAATAAAAATTAAGAGAATATCAAATCAAAAATTTGCTCTCCGGTATAGCCAAGTTCTTTTAGAAGTAATTTGTTGAATTTTGAGTGATTAACCTTCAGTTCTTTGCAGATAATTCTGAAGCTTATAGAATCATCCTCATAAATGCGGTCCTTGAGCAGCATACGCTCAAACTCATGATAAGCGGCAACTATATTGTTCATAATTTATGTGTTTTGGTCTGGCAAAAATGAGTTCATATTCATAAAAACACAACTTTCACAAGGAAAATTTGAGATAAAAAACAGACATTTTGCCATATTTTTCCTTCATTGTTCATTTTTTATGAACTTTGTTCAGAAAAGTCGGCACAAAAAGGACATATAGTGGAAGTAAATTTGAACTATGTTACCAAAGACAGAAATACTTTCACGCATCAAAACTCTGCGAGAGGAGCACGGACTATCTCAAAGCACCCTTGCAGATGAACTTGGTATCGGAAGGACCACCTACTTAAACTTTGAAACAGGTAAAACCAGGCTATATTCTAAAACTCTCACTGCCGTAGCTAATTACTTCCAAGTTGATGAAGAAGAGCTTTTATGTGGAGAAAAGCCTTCTGATAAGGTCCTTAGGGACATTGAAAGCTTCGAAGAACGAAGGTTAGCCCTGATCAACGAATACGAGTCTCGCATCTCCGAGCTCAATGCCAAACTACAGGAAGCTCAAGAAATCATCAAGAGCAACAAGCAGATTATCCAGTCTCTTACCCAGACAAACCAATTTCTTATATCACGACTCAACAAAAATGACTAAATTTGTGGCTTATGCCACGTGATGTCAATCTTTTAAGCTACCGCCATCCGGATTTGATTGAAGCCGGTTGCGATGAGGCAGGACGAGGACCTCTCGCCGGGCCTGTATTTGCAGCTGCGGTAATTCTGCCCAAGGATTTCCATCATCCGCTGCTCAATGACTCCAAGCAGATGAGCGAGAAGAATCGCAATATTCTAAGAGAAGTTATTGAAAAAGAGAGCATTAGCTGGGCAGTGGAGCAGGTAGATGCAGACGAGATAGACAAGTTGAATATCCTCGGAGCATCTATCGCGGGCATGCAGCGAGCCGTGCTGAAACTGAGCACTAAGCCGGAGATGCTGCTTATTGACGGAAACAGGTTCCGTCCGCTGAAAGGTTACCAATACGAGACAATAGTCAAGGGGGATGCCACCTATGCAAGCATTGTTGCCGCTTCGGTGCTGGCTAAGACCTATCGTGACGAATTTATGACAAAGCTCGCACAGCAGTACCCGCAATATGGCTGGGAGCGGAATATGGGTTACCCTACAGCAGAACATATAGCAGCGATCAAGATGCACGGATATACCCCGTACCACCGCAAATCTTTTCACTGCAAGGAATTGGAACCTTCACTATTTGATGAATAACAATATTAAAATGATAAGTAAAATGAAAAAAGCATTTCTTTCACTTCTCGCAGCCCTCTGCATCGCACCGGCACTGCGCGCCGACGAGGGTATGTGGTTACTCCCTCTCCTTGAGAAGATCAACAGCGAGACTCTTGCCAATCTTGGTTCAAGACTCACTCCTGACCAGATTTATAGCGTCAATCATTCTTCAATCAAAGACGCAATCGTGCAGTTTGGCGGCGGTTGCACCGGAGAAATCATCTCCGGAAACGGCCTTCTCGTAACCAATCACCACTGCGGTTACGGCAATATCCAGGCTCTTTCTTCTGAAGAGCACAACTATCTTGAGGACGGCTTCTGGGCAAAGAGTCTCAAGGAAGAGCTTCCAGTACCAGGCCTCACAGTAAAATTCCTTCAGTCGATGACTGATGTTACAGGCAAGGTTAAAGATGAGAAATCAGTAGAGAAACTCGTTGCAAAGGCAGAGAAGGAAAACCCTAACTGCAGAGCACAGGTAGTGAGCTTCTTCAACGATAATGTATACTATCTCATTGTCTATAAGATCTATAGAGACGTACGTTTTGTGGGAGCACCTCCTGCAGCAAGTGGAAAATTCGGCGGAGAGACAGACAACTGGATGTGGCCTCGTCACACTTGCGATTTTTCTATGTTCCGCGTCTATGCCGGTCCGGACAATGAGCCTGCAGATTATTCTGAAAACAATGTCCCTCTCAAGCCTAAGCAGTTCCTTAACATTTCCCTCAAAGGCGTAGAGGAAGGTGACTTTGCTATGATTATGGGTTATCCAGGACGCACACAGCGCTTCCAGACAGCTGCTCAGCTTGAGGATATGCTCGCCGGCAACGACATCCGCATCGCTGCACGCACAGTGCGCCAGAACGTGATGTGGAAAGAGATGCGTGCTGATGATAAGGTAAGCCTTCAGTATGCAAGCAAATATGCCAGCTCTTCAAACGGTTGGAAGAAATGGATCGGAATGAAAGAGGCATTTGCCAACCTTGACGTAGTCGGTCGCCAGAAGGCAAAGGAGGCAGAGCTTGCAGCTTGGGTTGCAGAAAAGAGCAGCCGCGTCAAGAAATATGGCACAGCAGTCGCAGACATCGAGAAGGTTATGAACGACAGAGCTGCCGCATACCGCGCATATATGCTTGTTTCTGAGACACTTGCAAATATCGAAATCCTCTCTCTCGCAGCTCGCGGAAGCGAAGCCGGATATAAGAACTATGACGCCGGCGTGGATAAGAAGATTGCTCTTGCAATGGTTGAGCACTATCTTGCCAACGTTAAGCCAGAGGACAAGATTGACGTGAGCGCAGCTGAGATTGAGAATATTTTTGAGAATAGCGTCTTCACTTCTGTAGAGAAGATGAAGGCAGCCAAAGAAGCAGGTAAGGACACCTCAACTGACCCTGCTATGATCCTCAGAGATAAGATCAATGCCAAGACCAGAGAGTTCATGCCTGCAATTTCTGCAGCATCTGAGGCTCTTGCAGCTCCTGCAAAGGCCTACGCAGCAGCACTCCTCGACTGGAAGAAGGATGAGCCAAGCTATCCTGATGCCAACTCTACTTGCCGCCTGACCTACGGAACCATCCAGAGCTATGAGCCAAAGGACGGCGTGATCTACAAGCATTACACTACTCTCAAGGGTGTGATGGAAAAAGAGGACCCAGGCAACTATGAGTTCAGAGTGCCAGCTAAGCTCAAGGAGATCTACGAGAATAAGGATTATGGTCAGTATGCCAACGAAAAGGGCGAGTTAGTAACCTGCTTCCTTACCAACCTCGACATCACCGGCGGTAACTCAGGCAGCCCTGTGCTTGACGCTGATGGCAACCTCATCGGTCTTGCATTTGACGGCAACTGGGAGGCTATGAGTGGTGATGTGATTTTTGAGCCAAATCTCCAGAGATGTATTTGTGTTGATATCCGCTATGTCCTCCTTATGATGGATAAGTTTGGCGGTGCCGGATATCTCCTCGACGAAATGAATATTATTAAGTAATGACAAAAGAAGAAATAATTCTTGCACTCCGTGAGGTCCACCACCCTGCCAAGGGCGATAAAGACATCGTGGACCTCGGGATGGTGCAAAGTGTTGACATCGAAGACAATAAAGTCACTGTAACACTTGGCTTCCCTACCCGTAGAGATCCTCTTGCCGAGTATCTCATCGGAAGCAGCCGCGCTGCACTCATCCGTCATCTCCCTGCTTCGATAGAAAGCGAGGTCAAGACTGTAATCGTAGAAGATCCCAAGTCCAAGAGGAAAAAGACCAACGTCAACGATCTCGATATGGACCAGATCAATGAAGTCAAGCACATTATCGGCGTGGCTTCCGGCAAAGGTGGAGTGGGCAAGTCAACCGTGGCTGTCAACCTCGCTGTAGCTCTTGCCAGACTCGGATATAAGGTCGGCCTTGCAGACGCAGATGTCTATGGCCCATCTGTTCCGACAATGACATCAACTGAAGGTCAGACACCTCTCGCAGAAGAGATTGAAGAAGGAAAGGAACTCATCCTCCCTATCGAGAAATATGGAGTAAAATGGATGTCCATCGGTTATTTTGCACAGAAGGGACAGGCTCTCATCTGGAGAGGACCTATGGCTTGCAATGCACTGAAACAGATGATTCTGCAAGTTAAATGGGGCGAGCTTGACTTCTTGCTCATCGATATGCCTCCAGGAACCGGCGACATCCATATCAGTCTGCTCCAGGACATCCCTGTCGAGGGCGCAGTCATTGTGACTACTCCTCAGGCGGTAGCTCTCGCCGACGTTGAAAAGGGCGTGAATATGTTCCAGAATCCAAATGTCAACCGCCCTATCTACGGAATCGTGGAGAATATGGCGTGGTTTACTCCGGAAGAGCATCCTGAAGAGAAATACTACCTCTTCGGAAAAGATGGCGGAGCAAATATGGCACAGACCCTCGGAGTTGATCTCATCGGACAGATTCCTCTGGTACAGAGCATCCGCGAAGGTGGCGACAGCGGTGAGCCGGCAGCTCTCAGCAGCCGTCCTGACGGAGTCGCATTTGTAGAACTTGCAGCAAAACTCGCAGACAAACTCGCATAATGGAAGTTAGAGCAAAAAAAGCCCTTGGGCAGCATTTCCTCACAGATCAGAGCATTGCCAAAACAATTGTCAGGTCTCTGACTGAAGGGGGCGTTGCTGATGTACTTGAGATTGGTCCGGGTATGGGTGTTCTCACCCAATATCTGCTTCAAAGAGAGGACATCAATCTTAAACTAGTTGAGCTGGACGGCGAGTCAGTAGCCTACCTCCTGACTCATTTCCCAAATATGCAGGGAAAGCTTTATGAGGCTGACTATCTGAGACTTGATATCCACCGACTTTTCCCTGGCCCATATAGGGTAATCGGCAATTTCCCTTATAATATCTCATCGCAGATCTTCTTCAAGATTCTTGATGACAAGGACCGTGTGGGTGAGGTAGTATGTATGATTCAGAAGGAAGTCGCAGAGCGCATCGCCGAGAAGCCGGGCACTAAGACCTACGGCATCCTTTCTGTGCTGCTGCAGGCCTGGTATGATATCGAATACATCATCACCGTGGGCAGTGGCGCATTTGCTCCACCTCCGAAGGTGCAGTCGGCAGTGATTCGCCTGAGGCGAAACAATAGAGAGTCGCTGGGCTGCGATGAGAAGCTTTTCAAGCAAGTGGTCAAGACCGCTTTTAATCAGAGACGCAAGACCCTGCGCAACGCGCTCAAGCCGCTGCTTCCGGAAGGTTTTGATAGCAGTGCAGAAGTTTTTGACCTGCGTGCAGAGAAACTCAGCGTTGAAGACTATATTGCTCTCACTCAAATGATTGCACAAAGTGGACAATAAAGTAAACTCAGCTCTCAGGAGCTATATTGAGACAGAAATCATCCCTCTGTATGATGCCTTTGACAAGGCTCATCGGAGGGATCATGTCTTGACTGTGATCGAGCAGAGCCTCTCTCTTGCTCAATATTTTGATGTAGACGTCAACATCGTTTATACTGCAGCGGCTTTTCATGACACAGGCTTGAGCATTGACCGCAAGACGCATCATCTTGAGTCAGGCAGAATAATTCGCGAAGCGCAGACTCTCAGGCAATGGTTCTCCGAGCAGGAAATTGAGCTTATTGCTCAGGCTGCCGAGGATCACCGCGCTTCCAGCAAAACAGCTCCGCGCAGCGACTACGGACGCATCCTCGCGGAAGCAGACAGGGTCATTGATCCTATTACTATCATTCGCAGGACTATTCAGTTTGGGCTCTCCAACTACCCTGAGCATAGCAAGGAAGAGCATTGGGAACGCACTGTGGAGCACCTTCTTGAAAAATATGCCGAGGGCGGATATCTCAAACTGTGGGTTCCGCAATCGCCAAATGCCGCTAGGCTTGAAGAACTCCGTATCATCATCCGTGACCGCGCTCAGCTAGGCACCATATTTGAAAAACTCTTCGACGAAGAAATTCAATAAAATTTTGGATTTCTCCCCCCCTTTATATTTGCAAAAAACATAATATGAAGAAATTATTAACCGTCGTAGGAGCTTTTGCTCTTTTATCATTCTGTGTCAGCGCTCAGACTGTCAGCGAAATCCCTAACTACAGGCAGAATGGCTATGCAGGTAGCGTATCTTTTACCAATCAGTACATTGTGTGGCTCGGCCTGGATACTTCCCATGGTTATATGTTCAACGAGCACCACTATCTAGGTGGCGGACTAGGTTTCTTCCTCGCGCCGATTGACGAAGTGCCGCCTACCCTATTCCACGCCTTTGTTGAGTACAAATCCTTCTGGCGCAAGAAAGCCAGCACTCCAACCGCTGGTATCAGAGCAGGTTTTGGTTTCCCTATCACTCACATCGGTGGAGCTTGGGATTTTAAGACTTGCGGCCTTTTTGAGCCTTATCTTGGTTGGGATTGGGGGCTGAAGAACGGTAAAGGCCTAGGACTGTCCATCGGAGCTTCTGTCTTCTATCAGGATGGCTACGCTGAGGTAATGCCTAAAATATCGTTTGGATTTAATTTCTAGTTGCTGCAGTTGAAGGAGGCTTTTGTTTCTATGGTGTAAATGATTATTTTTGTGTGAATACACATAATCAATAACCATATGAAACGACTCCTTATTCTGGTTGCCATCCTCTTGGCATCTTGTAGCCTTGCGTCAGCTCAGCAAAGCCGCAACATCACAAACTTTGACAAGGACTGGGAATTCTCTTTGGGCGAAGAAAAGAAGTCTTGGAGAAAACTTGACCTCCCTCACGATTGGAGCATTGAAGGCGAGAACCTTGAATCCAATCCTGGAGCCGGAAAAGTAGGATATTTTCCTTCTGGTACAGGCTGGTACCGCAAAACCTTTGATGTAAAAGGATATAGCCGAGACAAACTCTATTCAATTGAGTTTGATGGCATATATATGAACAGTACCGTCTGGGTCAATGGAACCTGTCTCGGCACCTGGCCATATGGTTATTCAAGCTTCTCCTATGACCTGACCCCTGTGCTCAAGGCAAAAGGTAATGTTATCACAGTCCACGTCGATAACTCCAAGCAGCCAAATTCAAGATGGTACACAGGTTCTGGTATCTACCGCCACGTGCGTCTTGTTGCCACTGACAAAACTCATTTCAAGAAATGGGGCGTATTCCACTACACAAAGTCGCTTGTTGAGGGTACTGCAACAGTAAAGGTAGAGTCAGAGATAGTCAATAAGGCAAAGTCTCAGCTCAACGCCATCGTCCGTCAGACCATCATTGACAAGGAAGGCAACGAGGTGGCAAGCTCTGACAGCGTAGTTTCTCTCATTGCAGGAGATCAACTCAAACTCAATCAGGAGCTTAGCGTAGCTGACGCAAAGCTTTGGGATACAGAAAATCCTTACCTCTACACACTACGTTCTCAGATAATCGTAGCCGGAAAAGAAAAGGACAAGGTTGAGAGCAGCCTTGGTATCCGCACAATAGAATATGATATTGACAAAGGCTTCCTTCTCAACGGCAAGCAGGTCAAGATGAAGGGTGTAAACCTTCACCACGATGGTGGAGCTGTGGGAGCAGCAGTACCGGAAAGAGTCTGGGAACGCCGCATCGAAATCCTCAAGAGCGGAGGTTGTAATGCGATCCGCACAGCACACAACCCACCTGCACCGGAATTCCTCGATCTCTGCGACAAGCACGGAATGCTCGTAATGGATGAGGCCTTTGACCAGTGGGCAGCAGGTAAGAACCAATTTGATTACCATATCGATTTTGACCGTTGGCACGAGCGTGACCTCTATGCTATGGTGGCTCGCGACCGCAATCACGCATCGGTAGTAATGTGGAGCATCGGCAACGAGATTCCGGATCAGAGCACTGCTGTCGGTCCGGAGCTGGCACGTGAGATGATCGCTTATTGCCATATCCTTGACCCTACAAGACTTGTAACCTGCGGCAACGATAATATTGCTTCAAACACTCCAGCAACAGAGGAGTATCTTGCTGAATTTGAGGATGATATCGTGGGTTATAACTACCCTGACCGTTGGCGTACTCGTCGCGAGCTGATGTATGCTATCGATAAAGCTGCACACCCTGAACGCCGCGTTGTCGCTACAGAATCTTCAGGCTTTGGTGGTGCCCGCAGACAATATTTCTTCCCTGACAGACGTCAGCAAAGCCCTCAAGCCCAGCAGGCCAGACGCCGCATCAGTCGCGGTATCATCAGCAGTAACCTCATCGACGTAGAAGAAAGATGGCGTTTCACTATGAGCTATGATTATGTCATCGGAGATTTCATGTGGACCGGTATTGATTATTACGGAGAGTCTCGCTGGCCGTCAAGAGGCGCAACTTCGGGTTATCTTGACAACTGCGGCTTCAAGAAAGACGGATATTGGTTCTTCAAGAGCATCTGGAGCGACGAGCCAGTGCTTCACCTTCTTCCACATTGGAACTGGGAAGGAAGAGAAGGAGACATCCTCCAGGTAGCCTGCTTCACCAACTGTGAGGAAGTAGAACTCTTTGTCAACGGCAAGTCCTACGGCACAAAGTCCACAGAATATCCTCGCAAGGGCGTGGAACTCAGTTGGTCTCAGTATGGTCCTGGTAAAAACTTCGCAACAACCTCTGATCTCCATCTAGTGTGGGATGTGGAATATCAACCAGGCGAAATCAAGGCTGTCGGCATCAAGAACGGAGAGCGCTTTGAGCAGATTATCCGCACTGCCGGTGCACCGGCTCAGATCCGCGCAAGCGTCGATAGAGAGAGCTTCAAAGCTGATCCTACAGATGTTGCTCATATAACAGTAGAAGTGCTTGATGCTGAAGGAAATATCTGCCCTCTCGCTGACAACCTCATTAAGTTCTCAGTCAAGGGAGCCGAGTTGATTGGTGTTGAGAGCGGAAACATGCAGGATCTCTCATCAGTCCTTGCATCCGAGCGCAAGGCCTACTCCGGTATGTGCCTCGGTATCGTGGCAGCAGAAAAGCCTGGCACTGTTACAGTGACTGTTGAGTCCGAAGGTCTTACTCCGGCAACAATTACTTTTAAAGCAGAATAGTAAAACAGATTATTCCACTCCGAGCTCGGCTTTCATCTGACGAAGAAGGTCAAAAGCCTGCATAGGAGTCATATTATTGAGGTCGGTAGCCTCCAGCTTTGCTTTCAGCGACGAGAGAGTAGGATCGTCCAACTGGAAGAACGACAGCTGGAGGCTACCGTCTTCCTTGATATCCATTGCACTCGCATGCTTTTCCTTGCACTCTAGCTCACGCAAAGTCTTCTGCGCCGACTCTAGGACCTCGCGTGGCATTCCCGCTAGACGGGCAACGTGAAGACCAAAGCTCTTGGCCACACCACCTTTTTCCAGACGACGAAGGAAAATCACATCGTTACCGTCCTCCTTGACAGCAATATGGTAGTTCTTGACACGAGGATAAATATTCTCAAGATCGTTAAGCTCGTGATAATGAGTAGCAAAGAGAGTCTTAGCCCCTTTACCGTGGGTATGGATATACTCCACCAGAGAGCGCGCTATAGCCATACCGTCGTAGGTAGAGGTTCCGCGTCCTATCTCATCAAGCAACACGAGCGAACGGGCAGACATATTGTGCATAATCATTGATGTCTCCAACATCTCCACCATAAAGGTCGACTCTCCTCGAGAGATATTATCACTTGCACCCACGCGAGTGAAGATCTTGTCAAAATATCCCATCTTCACTGAGCTCGCAGGAACAAATGAACCAATCTGAGCCATCAGCACAATCAAAGCCGTCTGACGAAGAAGCGCAGACTTTCCGGACATATTAGGTCCTGTCAGGATAATGATCTGCTCACCCCTGCTATCCAGACAGATATCGTTTGGCACATACTCCTCACCTAGAGGAAGAAGAGTCTCAATCACAGGATGACGACCACCCTTGATCTCAAGAACTGCTGATTTATCTAGCTGAGGTCGGCAATAGCTTCTATCAGCAGCCTGGCGCGCAAATCCCTGAAGCATATCAAGTTGCGCAATAATCTGGCTATTCTGCTGAATATCACGTATAGACTTCTGCAGAGTTGCCACCATCTCCCCATATATCCTTGTCTCTATCTGATATATTGAGCCCTCTGCGGTGATGATCTTCTCTTCGTATTCCTTGAGTTCTGCTGTGATATAACGCTCAGCATTGACCAGAGTCTGCTTGCGCACCCAATCCTCCGGCACTCTGTCGCGAGCGGAATTACGCACCTCGATATAGTAGCCGAAGACATTGTTATAGTTGATTTTCAGCGAATTGATGCCTGTTCTCTCAATCTCTCGCGCCAGCAGGTCATTGAGATATTCCTTGCCGCCACGAGAAATCGCGCGCAACTCATCCAGCTCCTTATCTACACCAGGAGCAATCACATCTCCCTTGCCGATTGCAGCCGCACTGCTCTCGCTCAAGGTATTGCCGATCAGATCGTAGGCAGCGTTGGTATTTTTCAGGCCTGACGCCAGCTTTTCAAGCGCAGGCACTCCCGCCTCCGTACATAGCTGGCGGATAGGATCTTTCTGCGCAAGCGAACGCCTCAACTGAAGCAGTTCTCGCGGCAGGATCTTTCCTGTAGCAAGGCGGGCAACAATTCTCTCGAGGTCGCCCACATCGCTGATGAGCTCCCTAATCTGATCAAGCACCTCCGGCTGCTCAGTGAAATACTGCACCACGTCATATCTGCGCTCCAGCTCCTTGATATCCAGAATCGGCATTGCAAGATTGCGTCGCAGCATTCGCGAGCCGAGAGGCGAGCAGCAACGATCTATAGTATCCACCAGGCTGACACCATCATTGCCTGCAGCGCTCTGGAAAATCTCAAGATTGCGGACGGTAAACTTATCCATCCACACAAACTTCTCCTGATCGATACGCGAAATCGAGCAGATATTTTTCAATCCGACGTGCTGAGTCTGCTCAAGGTAGGCCAGCAATGCCCCGGCAGCGCAAAGCGCAAATGGAAACGGCTCGACCGCATAGCCCTTCAGGCTCTGTGTCTGGAGCTGCTGGCAGAGACGATTGACAGCCGAATCATAGGAAAAGGCCCATTCGTCTATGTGCGAAATGTACTGATCCTGGAATTTCTCCCTCGCCCAGCGGAGGTTCTCCCTCTGAACTAGAAGCTCTCGCGGATGAAAAGATGACAGGAGAGTCACTATATAATCAAAGGAACCTTGAGCTACCTGGAATGTTCCAGTAGAAACATCTAGTAGAGAAAGGCCATATTGATCTTTTTCAAAATAGAGGCCTGCCAGAAAGTTGTGCTCTTTCTGGTCAAGCATAGTCTCACCGAAGGCAATACCTGGTGTGAGAATCTCGGTAATACCTCTTTTTACAAGTTTTGTCTTGGTGAGTGCCGGGTCTTCAAGCTGGTCGCATACTGCAACCTTATAACCCGAGCGAATCAGTTTATGGAGATATGTTTCCAAGGCATGATGAGGGAAGCCGGCCATCTCCACTGCCGAGCTGTCGCCCTTGGAACGGCGAGTCAAGACAAGACCCAGCACTTTGCTTGCCAGTATGGCATCATCCGAATAGGTTTCATAGAAATCACCTACTCTATATAGTAATATTGCCTCCGGATTCTGTGCCTTGATACTGAAGTACTGCTTCAGCATCGGGGTCTCGCCGCCGCCTTTTGCCATATTATTTTCTTCTTGGTTCTGGTCTCACAACGCCTGGAGCTCTTGTAATAGCCTCAACACCCTCTGGAACAGTGATATTAAGACCGTCGAATTTGGTCTGGAGCACATTGCTGAGTCTGAGACCTGTCTCTGCATTTACGTTGCAGTTTTCAAAAATAAATGTACCCTCTGGGAATGGTGCATCAGGATCACCTGTGATAACACCAACGCTCTTGACATCACCATGGCATCCCTCAACGCGGATATTTCTGAGGACTGTGCGAGGGAAATAAGGAACATAATCCTCAACCATACGCCAGATCATATTTGCGTCAATGAAAGTGCCGCTGCCCTTGAGAGTATAGTTTCTGAATGTAATGTTTTCAACAACACCGCCTCTTGATGGCTGGCTCTTGAAACGTACCGGTGCTCTGTTTTCCGGACCGCTCACGCAGTTCTCGATGAGCACGTTTCTGATCTCTCCAGAGATCTCGCTACCCATTGCCACACCGTGTCCACCATAGAAATCACAATTCCACACGTGAATATTCTCGCTTGGGCGGGCAACTCTACGGCCGTCCTCGTTCTTACCACTCTTGATAGAGAGACAATCGTCGGTACAGTTAACATAGACATTGCACATATCAACATTGCTTGAAGAGTCGATATCAACACCGTCAGAGCTTGGAATATAACCAGTTACATCAATATGAAGGCCATCTACAAGGAAACCATCTGTATAGAGGATGTGCACACACCACGAAGCCTGATCGATGAGAGTAAGGTCTTTGATGCTGCCACCAGGACAGTTGGTAAAGCAGATCATACGTGGTCTTCCCCAGTGTCCGTCTTTATTCTTGACTTTGCTCCACTCACGACCGCGACCATTGATTGTACCTTTTCCATATACCTTGACACCTTCCGAGTCGTCAAAGTTGAGGAATGCACATCTCCAATCGCGCTCGATACCTTCAAAACGAGTAGGTATCTGTGGGAAATCATCAGAGTCAATAGTGGAGATCAAGGTAGCTCCTTCCTGAATCTCAAGGTCTACGCCATTTTTAAAGAAGAGCGCACCGCTCAGATAGTTACCGGCAGGAATAACAACTAAACCACCACCTGCGGCATAGGCAGCATTGGCAGCTTTCTGAATAGCCTTTGTATCCACAAAGGTACCATTACCCACCGCTCCAAATTCTTTTACATTGAATACTTTTTCTGCCGAAGCATCTGCGGCACAAGCATCAATAGTAGGAATCAAAACAGCCAAAAAGGCTAATTTTTGAATCAAGGTAATAATTCTCGTTCTCATTTTGTTATTCTGTTTAATGTTATTTACACATTGTACTATCCACAAATTTACAAATTTATCGCTAACTTTGACTCTATTATGAAACGTCTTCTGATAATTTCATACTATTGGCCTCCAACAGGTGGTTCTGGAGTGCAAAGGTGGGTCAAGTTCAGCAAGTACCTACCCTCACACGACTGGCAACCAGTAGTATATACCCCTCTTAACCCAGAGCAACTTGCTGTGGATGAAAGTCTTGTCAAAGATATTCCAGAGTGTGCTGAGATCATAAAGACAAAGATCTTTGAACCCTATAGCCTTTATCGCAAGCTTGTTGGAGGAGGAAAATCAGAAGTCAACCCTGTAAATGCGCAGAAAAAAAGTTTGGGAGCAAGACTTTCTCTCTGGGTCAGAGGAGAGTTTTTTATCCCCGATCCTCGTTGTTTCTGGATTAGAAGTTCCGTGCGCTTCCTGACTAAATACCTCAAGGAACATCCTGTAGATGCGATAGTTACCACAGGCCCACCACAATCTATGCATCTGATCGGACGGGCACTGAAAAGAAAAACAGGAATCAGATGGATTGCCGACTTCCGCGATCCTTGGACAGATATTTTCTATTATAAGCATCTCGGTCTTTCAAAGTCTGCTGACCGCAAACATCACGCTCTGGAACAAAGTGTTCTGGACGAGGCCGACGCAATCATAGCAGTTACTCCGCTGGTTCAAGCAGATTTTCAGGCCAAGACCAAGACTCCTGTCCACCTGATTACCAATGGCTTCGATCCTGATGATTTCCCTAAGAATATTGAAGCGCAAAACGACGGAAAATTCCGCATAGTACATACCGGACTGTTTGCTGCAGACGGAAATCCTCTTAAACTCTGGGACTGCTTAGCTGAAATGTGTCAGGAAGACAAGTGCTTTGCACAAAGACTTGAGATCCGCCTGGCAGGAAAAACAGATAGCGCAATCATCCACGCAATTAAGGAAAGAGGACTTGGGGACAAACTCATAGATCTTGGATATCTACCTCACAATGAGATAGTTAAAGAGCAGACAAACGCAAACATCCTGATGCTTCCTCTACGCCAGGAGCCCGAATATCTGAAGGTTCTTCCAGGAAAAATCTTTGAATATCTAGCTGCTCGCAGACCTGTGCTTGGCATCGGTCAGAGTGATGGTATTGCCTCCCAGGTACTTAGAGAAGCCGGTGCTGGGGAGATGTATGATTGGCAGGAGAAGGCTGCACTCAAGGACTTCATCTTGGCAGAGCATCGTGTTTCTGACAAGATCGAGAAATATTCGCGCAGCGCGCTCACTGAGAAATTAGTTGAAATCCTATGAATATGAAAAAGAATATAATTTACATAGTCTGTACCCTTTTGGGCTTTCTGGTTCTTTCCTATGCCTATGTACCTGAGGTACTTAGCGGAAAGATTGTCAATCAGAGCGACATCTCCGGCTGGCAGGGCATGTCACACGAGATGATGGAATGGAACTCAGCTCACCCGGACAATCAGACCGCCTGGACTCAGTCTATGTTTGGCGGAATGCCGACAACAACTATACACGCCTCAACGGAAGGTGACTGGACTCAGAAGATATATGATTTTCTGCTCACCGGTCGCAGACCTGCCACTTATATTTTTATTTCCCTGCTTGGCGCATGGCTGCTGATGCTTTCATTTGGCATCCATCCACTCATCGCAATCGGCGGCGCTATTGCTGTGAGTTTCTGCTCATATAATTTCCAGATAATTCAGGTCGGTCACAACACAAAAATGCAGGCCATCGCATTCCTTCCTTGGGTGCTTGCGGCTCTTGTTTTTACCTATCGCAGCGCTATGGAAAGGAAGAAAAAATGGCTCCCTTGGGCCGGCCTCGGAGCAGCTCTCTTTGCTCTGAGCCTGAGTTTCCAGGTCAAGGCAAATCACCCGCAGATCACATACTATCTGGCGATTATGATTCTGCTTTATGCTTTGATTCTACTGGTTTGGCTGCCCTGGGACAAACAGAGACGCAAAGAACTTAAAAGATTTTTTGCCGCTTCAGCACTTCTTCTTGTGCTAGGCTGCACCGGCATAGCAACCAATGCCATCAAGCTTCTTCCTACTCTTGAATACACTCCTTATTCTATGCGTGGCGGAAGTAGTGAGAAGGCAGATGGAAGCAAAGAGACAAAAGGCCTTGAACTTGACTATGCTACCGCCTGGTCTTATGGCTGGGAAGAGCTTCCTAATCTGCTGATTCCTAATTTCAACGGCGGATCTTCTGCCGGCGCAATCAACCCGGATAACTCCGAGACAATCGCACTTCTGCGACAGGCAGGACAGAGCAACCTCAATGAGACAGCCAAGAGTCTGCCGCTTTACTGGGGTCCGCAGCCATTTACCGCAGGTCCTATGTATATGGGAGCAATTACTATCTTCCTCTTCATATTAGGACTATTCCTTTGCAAGGGTAAGGAGAAGTGGTGGATTGTCGCTTGTACGGTCCTGGCGGTCTTGCTCGCCTTGGGCAGCCATTTCCTCTGGTTTACAAAGCTGTTCTATGATTATGTGCCGCTCTACAACAAGTTCCGCACTGTCTCTATGGCGCTGATTGTTCTTCAGTTTACTCTACCGATATTGGCTTTTATCGTACTTGACCGCATCGTGAAGAATGAGCAGAGTGCTGCCCTTCTGAAGAGCAAAGGGCTCTGGGCCTACGGCATAACTGCCGGATTCTGTGCACTCTTTGTTATCATTCCTTCTCTTGCGGGATCGTTTGTTGGCGGAGCTGATGCTTCTATGCCTGATATCCTTGTGGACGCCCTTCAGGCAGACCGCAAGATGCTTCTGGTCAAGGATGCGCTTCGCTCGCTATTATTTATATCTGCCGCCTTCATTCTGATGCGTTGGGGCATCAGCATACCTAAGAACGCTCAGAAGACCTGGGAGACTCAGCCGGAGATGGGACACGCACGCAGACGTACTGCTGCACTGCTCGTGTGCCTGCTGGTGCTGCTGGATCTCTTCTCTATTGACAAGAGATACCTCAACAGCGATCATTTTATAACCAAACGCAACTTCCAGAGCCAGTTTAACTTAAGGCCTGTTGACAAGATCATTCTTGAGGATAAGGACCCTTCTTACAGAGTGCTTGACTTGACTGTAAATGTGTTTAATGACTCGCACCCTTCATATTGGCACAAGAACATCGGCGGTTACTCCCCTGCAAAACTGCAGAGATATCAGGAGTTTATTGATGCCAAGCTTGCTGACGAAATCAACAACGTTGTAAATGTAATCAATCAGGGAGGAATTTTTGAAGAAACCGAGGCAGCGCTCCCATATCTCGAAGGTCTTGCTCAGATGAACTGCCGATACATCATTGTCGGAGACGACCTGCCGCCGCTGGTTTATCGTCACGCCAAGGGCAATGCCTGGTTTGCCGAGGGCGAGGGCAGCGCCGTGATGACAAGCTATGCGCCAAATGAAATGCACTATTGCTACAATTCGCCGGAAGGCGGAAAGCTCATCTTCAGCGAGGTTTATTATCCTGCAGGCTGGTCATTGGTAGTTGAAGAGACCGGCGAAGAGTTGGCTATCGAGCTTGAGAATGACCTGCTCAGAGCTGCTCAGGTACCAGCAGGAGAACACAATCTTGTGATGCGTTTTGAACCGAAGTCATACAGTGTCGGGGAGAACGTGTCCAGGGCGAGTTCTATTGCGATAATCCTTGTAGTGCTACTTGCTGTGGGTTATGTCATTGCAACAAGAAAGCAGGAATAAGGTTATTGCATAAATTGTTATTTGTCATTAATTTTGTGGATGTTCAATTTGAAATAATTAATAACACTCGTTAATATGTTACAATCAATCAAAGAAAAGTTTGAATCGCTTTATGGCGAGGGTGGCGTTGCTTATGCATCAGCTGGTAGAATCAATCTCATCGGTGAGCATACCGACTACAATGGTGGTTATGTTTTCCCAGGTGCTATTGATAAGGGCATTACTGCTGTTATCAAGCTCAACGGTACTGATAAGGTAAATGCTTATTCTCTTGACTACAATGAGGCTGTGAGCTTCGGTCTTGAGGAGGCAGATGCTCCTGCACAGTCTTGGGCTCGTTACATCTTCGGTGTATGTAGAGAGACTATCAAGAGAGGTGGCAAGGTTGCCGGTTTTGATGCTGTGTTTGCTGGAGACGTGCCACTTGGTGCTGGTCTTTCTAGCTCGGCTGCTCTTGAGAGCTGCTTTGCATATGCTATCAACGACCTCAACAATAATAATATTGATAAGTTTGAACTTGCTCGCATCGGTCAGTCAACTGAGCACAACTACTGCGGTGTGAAGTGCGGTATCATGGATCAGTTTGCTTCTTGCTTCGGCCAGAAGGGCAGCCTCATCCGCCTCAACTGCAAGACTATGGAATACAAGTACTTCCCATTCAATCCAGAGGGATACAAGCTTGTACTCGTGGACTCTTGTGTAAAGCACGAGCTTGCTTCTTCAGCATACAACAAGAGAAGAGAGTCTTGTGAGAATGCAGCTGCAGCCATCAAGAAGAATCACCCTGAGATTGAGTTCCTCAGCGATTGCAACCGCCTCTGGTTGGATGAGGTAAGAGGCGAGATCCCTCAGGAGGACTTCCTCAGAGCAGAGTATGTTATCGGTGAGGTTCAGAGAGTGCTTGACGTGTGTGACGCACTCGAGAGAGGTGACTACGAGACTGTCGGTGAGTTGATGTATCAGACACACTTCGGCCTCAGCAGACTTTACGAGGTGAGCTGCGAGGAGCTTGACTTCCTCAACAAGCTTGCACGCAAGATGGACGTTACCGGCTCACGCGTAATGGGTGGCGGCTTCGGCGGTTGTACAATCAACCTCGTTAAGGAAGATCTCTATCAGAACTTCGTAGACACAGCAAAGGCTGAGTTTGCAGCCCGCTTCGGTCACGAGCCTAAGATCTACGACGTAGTGATCTCAGACGGAGCAAGAAAACTCTAATCGCTAGGCGAAATATTTAGAAAGCCAGTCCGAATCGACTCTACAGAGCGTTCGGGCTGCTTCTTTTATAGACGGGTTGCGAGTGAGTATGCCGGCACAATCTTCATAGACATTAAATCCCACAGCAATCATCTGCATCTCTCCATTTTCCGGATAGGTAAAGGTCATCTCCGAATCAGCGCCCTGAACACCCACAAACCTGAGCTGGACTTCCTTTGATATCTCCCTAAGGGTCACATACTTACACAATTCCATAGTAACATCATCAAGACCATAGGAGTGGATTTTGACCTTCTCTATGAGATCTCCGACAGACGACACTACCCTACCCACATAACCTTCCGGAAGGTCTTCGCCTGATACTGGGGCCGGACTAAGAAGAATCATCAGCTTTTCATCAGGATCGTGATAAAGACAAGCTTCTGTAATGAGGTTGAGGCGACCACAATGAGGACAAGTCCAAGTGAAGTATTCACCTGAAAGGACTTTTTCCTTGAGTTCCGGATTTCTTGCAATATTTATACTTGCATCAAACTCTTGTGTATGTGACTTTGAGCAATGGTTGCATATTAGTTGAAGTTGTCTTGCTGGCATATCTTTAAAGATCAATTGTAAATATCATATTAATGCTATATGGTTGAGGCTGAGCTCCCATTTTTTTGAGTGAGCCATAAAGTGAGCCTCCTAAGTAACTTGCTCTCACGCCTATGCGTGTATCATAAGGAATAAAAGCAAGATTACCCAAACGGACAGTAAAATCTGCACCTGTGCTATATAAGCTGCCCAGATTCTCTCCATCGCTGTAAAGAGAGAAATCAAAAAACGGCGTGAGTTCAAAGTTTCTAAGATAGGCTATTGCGCCAAGTCCACTCCAATCAAGAGGAAGAATAGGCATAGCATAATCTACCGACAAGCGCAACTTACCATTAAAGCCTGCCAGCGCAAGATTTGAGGCTGAGCTATATCCTCTTGGTGCAGTAGAAGTCAAGGATTCTGAGAAAATTGCATAGTTGCGGGTTTGTTCATAGAGAGCAGCCCACTTAAATCCGTGTGTCGGATGAAGGCCCGGCGTATATGCATAGAGGTGAGCATAATAGGACGGGTTGAATACTTCTGTCACAAACGGCCTTGAGCTGTAGGCAAGTTCTGCTCCAACACCCCAGCGAGGATAGATGCGCGAGTTTGGAATCGACTGCATCAGGTAGGCTCTCAAAGAACTCAACTGCCTCATCACAGGAGCTTTATCTGCTCCTTTAACAAGATAGTCGTTGGATAGAATCGCGTTAACTTGAGGAATGATACCAATATTCAGTCCTCCCCTAGAGAGATTGATCGGAATATATGCCTTCAGATCCGAGGTAAATACAGGAGGATCCAGATATCTGGTCTTCAGCACATAATGGTTATTTTCAATGTCTCTTTTATACTCTATCGCCTCACGCGTATTGAGGTAAAGCTTTGCTTCTATCACAGGAGTCCAGGCACTGAATTTAAGGCTCATGTGTCCTGAGTTTCTCCACACGCCCTCCTGTCGTGCACTGTAGGCCACCGTACCGCTCAAAGTACCCAGCTCGTTTTGAAAAAAGGCGGTAGCACCAATCCCTGCAGCAGTTGTCAAAGAGGACAAGCTCAAGGAAGAAACTGCATCCGGGTCAACATAAACGGGCACCCAAGAATGGATTTTAAAGGAATTGGCCAGCTTGGAATATGGCTTCACCTCTCCGATTTGAACCGGTGCTGTATAATCTATAGGGGCTTCATTTGCGACAAGATCAGAGACAAAAGGAAATGCTCCCTCTTGAGCCTTCAAGCTCGCCGCTGCGTGCATCATCTGCCCTGCGGATATCTTCATCACAGCTCTTCCTTCCTCGGCAAGTTCTGTAAAATAAAGCTCATCCTGAAGAAGCAGGAAATCTCCGCCACCGCGCTTTAAAACAGTGTGTTGCTGCAAGTTAGATCCGTCAAGCGAGATACTGTAAAGCTCATTTACACCCGACACATCGCAGCTGAAGTAGATACGTTCACCGTCTGTGAAAAGGCGGTCAAGATTGGCCGCGGCAGGCGGCATCACGACCGAAGCATCGCTGACCTTATAGATAGCTATTCCTCCGTCTACGATAGCGCTGGCATAAAGCTCGTTTCCTACCCAGAGCGGGGAGAGATATTGCACCTCTGAGGGCGAAACAAATACAGCAAAAGAGCTCGCATCCTCAGTGCTGATGACTCTGATCTGGCTTCCTCCCTCTTCCGGATAGCATACAACTGCAAGCTTGGCTTCGCTAGGATGCGGATCAGGATTGTAGTAGCGCTTGCCTTGAGTGAGCGTGCGCACCTTGCCCTCGGAGTTCATGGCTCTGATCTCTGAGAAGCTGCGGAGCTCCCAACGGGCGCTAGGTCGGAATTCGCTCCAGACTATTTCTCCGGTCGCAGAGCTATATTTCAAAGGCGAATGCATGCTTGAGATGAGTGCCAGCGTCTGCGCACTTCCATCTGCGGAAAGTTTCACGATCTTAGGCACGTCAACAATGCTCGTGCGGACAGCATACAACTCGCCGTCAGCAGAGACAATATCTTTATATTCGCTAAACTTCTTGCTATGAGGATTGAGCTGCTGCGCTTCAATAAAAGGCGCTCTTTTCTGCTCATCCGCAAGCCAGAAGGCCTGGAGGCTGTCGGTAATCTCTTTGAAGGTATCCTTGCGCCCTTTACCGCTCAGTTGTTTTGTGGTCTTGGAGAAATTAAAGAACGATATGCCGTGAGCTTCCTTTAGGTTCTGAAAATACCTCGCAGTGAAATCCGGGGCATTGTAAAGGCTTCGGATTCCCGCAAAATTGAGATACCCAACCCTGTAGTAATCAGGAATATATGTTTTCTGAGAAGAGAATCGCCACTGATAATAATCGCGGGTGTTGGCTCCGCTGATATGAGCACGTTGGTACTCAAGAAATTTTGCATTGCGTCCTCGTCCTGACTGGGTCATAGCCGTTTCTGCAACAACTGCATCACCTTCAAAGAAACCCTGTCCGCAATAGATTGCAGCAAGCGCTCCGGACAGCAGCTCTCCGGAAATTACTTTTCCTGCTTTGAAGAGACCGTCTGTATTGTATTGCATCTGAGCGACGTGACGAGACTCGTGAAGAACCAGGTGTTTCTCCCACGGTGAAGCGTCAGGGGTATAGGCATCCGGAACCGTATACAAGTCTACCTTCCTCGGTGTCCAGGAAACCTGGCCGTTGGAATATGAGGTGTGAGGGTGAAGCACTACCGGCATAGGTTTGCGGAACATCTGGTTAGGTGTATATCCCACAGTGTTTCCTATAGTCAGAGCGGACTGTTCTAGGCTTGTGGCATAGACTCTCGCTAGAGAATCCAATCCTCTAGGATATATGATTTTATAATTTTTTGTCGCAATCTGACTCCACTTTACATTAGATGGTTCATTGCCGATCTCAATAAACTGAGCATGAGCCGAGAAAACAAAGAACAGAGCTATAAAAAGGCAGATTGTATGTTTAACTTTCATATTTGCATTTTATTGACTGCTAAGATACACTTTTGCTGGGAATTTTTATAACTTTATGGTTTGTTAAAAAACTATACGCTATAGTGAAAAATGTACTGATCATATTACTCTGCCTTGCTCTTGTGGGATGTAAAAACAAGAGCACAGAATCTTCTTTGCAGACCAGGGCTTTTCCTATAGTAACCGTTCCCGGTATGATAACCGCTCCGGGGGAGCGTCTGGACTATATGAT
>JAFNUQ010000043.1 GCA_017383945.1 Bacteroidales bacterium
ATATGTACTTCCCTGGCGACGGCAAAAACTTCCCTCATATGATGTTCTATCAGAGTGAAGCCAACACCAGCGGTATGGGTCCAAACTTCTTTGAAATGGAGCTTGACAAGGTTATCGGTCTCGCATACTGGGGACAAACAGATTACCTCGGAGAGAGCGGCGGTTGGCCAGCAAAGGGTTGGGCTCAGGGATCATTTGACATCTCACTTGAACCTAAACCACTTGCATACCTGCTCAAAAGCATGTTCTCAGATGAGCCTGTCGTACACATCGGCGTTATTGACAATGAGGTTGATATGATGTGGAACGACGTTCAGGTCGGCACAGCTCACATGAGCGAGCACTGGAACCGCAAGAAGGGCGAGACTCTTTCTCTTATGACATATACCAATGCCGATGAAGTAGAGCTCTATGTAAACGGCAAGAGCTATGGCGTTAAGAAGAACGAGGAAGGTAAGTCAAAGAACAAGCTCAAGTGGGACGGCATCAAGTATGCTCCTGGCTATGTAGAAGCTGTTGCTCGCAAAGACGGCAAGGTTGTAGCTAAGCACCGCATTGAGACCGTAGGAAAGGCCAAGAAGCTTGTTCTTGAGGCAGATAACGCAGAATGGAATGCCGACGGAATAGATCTTCAGCACATTAAGGTAACAGCTGTAGATAGCAGAGGACGCAAAGTCTACCTCGCAGAAGACCAGCTCAAGTTTAGAGTAGAAGGAGATGCTGAGATCGTAGGTGTAGACAATGGTAACATCGTTTCTCACGAGCTACATAAGGTTAACGAGCGCAAGCTCTTCCACGGAACTGCTCTTGTAATTATCCGCGCAGGTCAGAATCCTTCAGACGTTAAACTCATCGTTGAAAGCGAAGGTTTCAAACCAGTAGAGATTGCTCTTCAGACAAAGTAAAGTCATTATGACACAATAAAATAGGAGGCGCTTCCAATAGGGAGCGCCTCCTTCGTTGTTTATAGGATTAGATTTTAATATCTATTATTCCCAGTTGCTATTCTGAACATACAATCCTGGAACAGCCTCCATCTCTGACTGAGGGATTGGGCAGAGATATTTGCCATCAAGAACTGCAAGTGTAGAAACTGTGCTCTGATATCCAGGGTTAGATGAGTTAAGATAGCGGTTCATCATATCGACAGTAGCGTCTTTCCACTCACCATAACGGATCTCGTCAAACCAACGGATACCCTCACCAAGGAACTCGAGCTTGCGCTCCATCTTGATGAACTCAAGAGCCTCAGCAGCAGCGCAAGAAGTTGATCTTGCAGGTACACCAGCACGCTCACGGATCTTGTTTACATAACCCATAGCAGTTGCTACATCCTCGCTTGCGATGAGCTCAGCATAGAGAAGCATCATATCCTCAAGACGGATGATTGGGAAGTTCATTGGCCAACCGCCTGAATCACCTCTTGCAGTATTGAGGTTAAGATCATCAAATACTACACCCACAGAAGCACGCTTTGTTGCATATGGAATCCACTTTGTGCAAAGAGAACGCTCATAGGTCTTGAATGTCTTACCATCCATTGTAAACTCTGTCTCTCTATTGAAGTAACCCTGGAATGATCCGATTGGGTTCATGATATCAAGAACTGTAAACTCGGCACGCTCATCATTAGTAGCCTGATACTCGTGACGAAGTGAAGCCTCTACATAGGCAGGAGTCATGCTGTTACCATTGAAGTAGCAGTTCTCAGCCTGAGTTGGGAGGTATTCAATGCTAAGAGCATTACCACAAGTGCTGAATGCAAAGTTGTTTGTAGATGAAGCAGTGTGCTGGATGCTGAAGAGGAAGTACTTATTCTGAGCAGCACGATCAGTTGTAAACATCTTCTTCCACTCAGTAGCAGTAGGAGCCCAGTAACCGTTGGCCATACCATAATCAACTACAGACTTAAGAAGATTCTTAGCCTCTGACTTAACGCTTGAGTCATTGTATGGGAAGCCAAGGATTGTCATATATACACGAGCAAGCATTGCCTGAGCAGCGAGCTTATCAGCACGCATCTCAGCAGCAGCGCTGCCACCTGTGCTAGAAAGCATTGCGCTCTGATATGGAAGAGCGTTAATGGCCTCCTTGAGATCAGGAATTACGAGGTTCTTGATAACATCAATACCCTTAGTCTGCTTGAGCTGGCTAGCCTCTGTAGCACCAAGCACGTGGTCAACTAGAGGAACGTCACCGAAGAGACGCACGAGCTCAAAGTGTGAATATGCTCTGAGGAAAAGAAGCTCAGCCTTGAACTGATTCTTAACTTCAGCCTTTGAGAACTCAACAGCCTCGATGTTCTCAAGGACGGTATTAGCGTTATAGATAACACTGTACCAAGATGACCAAGCGCTTGCTACGTTACCAAGTGTAGGTCCAAATCTGTAGTGGGCAATCTCTGATGCCTCACGAGTTGCGTTTGGAGCTGGATCAACCCAGATGTTATCAGAACGCATCTCTGACAAAGTTGCATAGTGGTTTACCTCGGCGCCTCTAAGCTTTGCATACACACCACGTACACCCTCTTCTACGTGTGAAGGAGTAGTAAAGTATCCATCACTTGGAAGTGATCCTACTGGTGGGATGTTGAGCTTGTCTTCACAAGAGACACAGAGAAGAGCAATACCTGCAACGAGTGCAATATGTTTGAAAATTGATTTCATGGCTTTTCTCATTTTAGAAGTTGATATTGATACCAGCAGTGAATGTACGAGCTGCAGGGAACGCACCAAAATCAAAGCCAGGGAAGTTGTTACCCTGAGTAGTTGCCTCTGGTGTGTAACCGTGGTAGTAGCTGCTGAGGAGAAGGACATTCTCTACTGAGACAAATACTCGTGCAGAAGAGATAGCCTTCTTGAATGGGATAGAGTAACCTACAGTGATGTTCTTGATTCTGAAGTAGTCAGAAGACTCAACAAAACGAGAGTCACCATCAGGCTTAACTGTACTGAGTGGTGAAGGAACCATACCGTTACCTGGCTCTTCCTCGCTCCACCAGCAATCCTGCCACCAACCGAGAACGTTCCAGTTACCGTTACCTGCACGGTCATTTGCACGACCTACAGCACCGTAAATCTGGCCACCTGTCTGAGCTGTGAAGAGGATAGATGCATCGAAGTTCTTCCATCTGAATGTATTTGTCATACCATAAGTAAAGTCAGGAGTTGGCTTACCAAGGTACTGACGGTCACCATCTGTGATATTACCGTTACCATCGATATCATCGTGTCTGAGATCACCTGGCTTAACTGGCTTACCATTGTACATAGGAGTTTTTCCTGTCTCCTTTACAAATGCATCGATTTCTGCCTGAGTTTCCCATACACCAAGACACTTCAAACCGAAGAAGTAGTACATTGGCATACCAACCTCAAGAACATTGTACTGACCGTTGCTCTTGCCATAAACTGGAGTGTTCTCGCTACCAAGCTGAAGAACCTCATTGTTGTTGTATGACATATTGAAAGATGTGCTCCAGCTGAAGTCAGATGTCTGGTAGTTGTGAGTGTTGAGCTCAATCTCAATACCGTTGTTTCTAACGCTACCGAGGTTCTGTCTTACCTTAGTTGTACCAAATACTGAAGGTACTGGCACGTCATAAAGAAGGCCCTCAGTGAGCTTGTTGTAATAGTCAACAGAAAGCTGTACTCTGTTGTTGAAGAATGCAAAGTCAGCAGCGACATCTACAGACTTAGTGTGCTCCCAACCAAGGTCAGCGTTACCAAATGAGCCTGCATAGTATGCGATTGCATCGTTGTATGCACCAGCGCTCAATGTTGAGTATGCGTTAGCCTCTGAAACACCATTGTTACCAGTCTCACCATAACTAGCACGAAGCTTGAATGAGTTCCACCAGTCAAGGTTTGCCTCCTTGAAGAATGGCTCCTGAGATACTACCCAACCAGCTGATGCTGAAGGGAACCAACCCCACTTGCTGTTCTTTCCGAAGCGAGAATAACCGTCACGACGTACAGTAGCAGAGAGGAGATACTTAGAATCGTAGTTGTACTGTGCACGAGCAAATACTGAGTAAAGCATTGTAGGAGTCTTCTCAGTATATGAAGAACCCTTCACAGTAGGAGTAGTTGATGTATTATTACCGTTGAATGAACCGGTGATAGTATCATTTGCAAGATTATTGAAGCTCTGGCTAGTGCTCCAACCGATATTACCTGACTCAGCAGATGTACCTGCCATGAGGTCGATATTGTGCTTGCCGAAGCTCTTGTTGTAGTTGGCAACTACCTGGAGGAGTGTGCTAAGGCTCCACTGAGTTGAGTGTGATGCAGAAGACTTAACGCCAGGAGCTGATGTGAGCCAGTTACCTTTGATAACGGTGTTATTAGTAAACTGGTTTGTATCGTTGGTGTAGTAGTTAGCTGATGCAGTACCTGTGATAGAAAGGTCCTTCATAGGAGTGATGCGGATAAATGTAGTACCCTGCATACGGAGACCTCTCTGTGTAGCAGCTGTATCAATATAATACTGCTTGTACATTACATTTGCACCTGACCAGTCATACTTGAGATATGGATAGTAGCTTGTCATAACACCTGCCTCTGGCTCTGCAGCTGGCATCTGGTTAAGAACGTTTGTACCAAGCTTATCCTTACCGTTCATTGAGTTAGCACCTCTGTGGATGATAAATGAAGGAGCAAGATTCAAACCTACTGTTACCCAATCATTGATCTTAGTCTCGACGTTGGCTCTTGCGTTGATGCGCTTATAGTTGATCACACCACCAAGACCATCCTGATCGCTATAACCGAGAGAGAACATATAGTTAGTTCTATCAGTTGCGCCAGATACATTCACACTATAGCTCTGGGTTGCAGCTGGAGAATATACATAGTCCTGCCATTCGATAAGAGCAAGCTCACCCTTTGTATTGTCATAGGTATGGGCAGCCTGTACTTCTGGGCTGAGGTACTGCAACCATCTGTCATCAAAGAGGTTGTTGAAGTCGTTTACCTTTACACCCCTTGCGATACGCTCAGCATTGCTGTCTGATGGCTTTCCGCCGTAGTCACGTGCATACTGTGCATCGATATACTTAAGACGATAGTCCAAGAACTCAACTGGAGTGAGGACGTCCATCTTGCGCTCCATTGTTGCAATACCATAAGAAGCATTGAAGCTCACCTTAGGTGCGCCCTTCTGACCTGTCTTGGTAGTAACGAGGATAACACCGTTTGAACCACGAGAACCGTAGATTGCAGCAGATGCAGCATCCTTGAGAACCTCGATACTTGCGATATCGCTTGGGCTCACACCCTGGAGAGTGTTATTAGGAACACCGTCGATGATGTAAAGAGGGTCGTTACCTGCACTCATTGAAGCAGCACCACGCACGCGGATCACAGGATCAGCACCTGGCTCGTTGTTGGTTGTCTGTACGTTCACACCGGCCAACTGACCCTGAAGTGCAGACTCAGCACGAGCAAGTGGACGATCAGCAATACCCTTGCTGTCCATCTTTGATACAGCAGAAGTCAAGTCTGAACGCTTAACTGAACCGTAACCGATAACCACTGTCTCCTCAAGAAGAGTTGTATCTTCTTCAAGGATAATGCGCATGTTAGCGGCTGCTGAAACTGTTTTTGTGACATAACCGATGCAAGAAACCTCGAGGGTTGTGCCGGTTGCGACGTTGATCTGGAAATTACCATCGATGTCTGTTGAAGCGCCGTTGGTAGTGCCTGGCACCATCACGGCTGCACCGATGATTGGAGTTCCATTTGCGTCGATGACTTTACCCGCAGCAGTCTGGGCATAAGCCGACACGCTGATAGATAAAGTCGCTACAAGCGCTACTAGCGCTTTGCAGCAGACTGAAAAAAATAGATTTCATCTGGTTTAATTTGGTTAAAAATAACTAGTAATAAATTATTGTGAATGTATCTACACAATAAAATTGCGCAATATTAGTAAAAAATTTTAACATTTAGCTTAATTTAGGTCATAAAACATAAAAAGTAGGCGCTCCCAAAGAGGATAGATTTCATCTGGTTAATAATTTGTAATACTTAAATGGTTAAAAAGTATAATATGTATTCACGCGGCAAAAATTTTCAAATACCTCCAGGGTCACGAAAGCATAAAATAAGTATATTTGTTAATTATTTTAAAAACATGAACATTACAGAAAGCATTAAATATATCGGAGTTGACGACTTGACTCTCGACCTATTTGAGAGTCAATACATTATCCCCAACGGTATTTCATACAACTCCTACCTGATAATGGACGAGAAGATCGCCATTATGGATAGTGTTGATTATCGTTGCCTGGACCAATGGATAGAAAAACTCGAGTCCGCACTGGAAGGAAGGACTCCAGACTATCTAGTAATACAGCACATGGAGCCAGACCACTCAGGCAGCATTGCTCATATTTCCGCAAAATATCCACAGATGCAACTTGTCGCATCGGCAAGAGCAATCCAGATGCTAGGACAATTTTTCCACGACAGCGATTTCTCCGGACGCACCATCTCAGTCAACGAAGGCGACACTCTCAGCCTCGGCTCACACACTCTGAAGTTCTATATGGCGCCGATGGTGCATTGGCCAGAAGTAATGATCAGCTACGAGCAGAGCGAGAAGATTGTATTTTCTGCAGACGCCTTCGGCAAATTCGGAGCACTCTGCCACGAAGAGGAATGGGCATGCGAAGCCAGACGATACTACTTTAATATATGCGGCAAATACGGCATCCCCGTGCAGCAGCTGCTGAAGAAGCTCGCAGCGCTTGAGATCGAGCAGATCTGCCCGCTACATGGACCCGTTCTCAATGAAAATATCAAATATTACACATCACTCTACGACATTTGGAGCAGCTATAAAGCCGAAGTCAAGGGCGTATTCATCGCACACGCTTCCATCCACGGAGGCACAGCGGCCGCGGCACATAAGATGGCAGAAATGCTCAAAGACAGAGGCGCAGAAAACATCGCAGTCACAGACCTTTGTCGCGACGATATCGCAGAGGCGCTTGAGGACGCATTCAAATATGACCGCATGATAGTGGCAGCCTCATCCTATGACGGAAATGTCTTCCCCGCAATGCATAATTTCCTCCACCACCTTCAGATGAAGTCCTACCAAAACCGCACCGTCGGAATGATAGAAAACGGCTCTTGGGCACCTAGCGCAGGCCGCGTAATGCGCGGAATGTTGGAGCAGATGAAGCAGATAGAAATTGTAGAGCCCGTAGTTACAATCCGCTCCCGCATGAACCCAGACAGCATCAAGGCAATGGAAGAACTGGCAGACATAATCGCATCAAATTAAATAGCAATGACTCTCATAATCCCAAATTCATATTCAAACTTACTCATCAACTCTGAAAACACAGAAAAGGGCATCAAGGCCGTCAAAGAGATGTTTCAGAGCAATCTTGCTGCGCAGCTGACACTTCTGCGAGTAACAGCGCCTATGGTAGTGCTCTCAGGCAC
>JAFNUQ010000005.1 GCA_017383945.1 Bacteroidales bacterium
CAGGCCATCCTCCGGGATCTCGGTTTCCGTCTCGCCGGTATACTCCGTAATGGTAAAGGAAAACACCAGCGTTTCCGCCAGACAGGATGTGCAAAGCATGCACAGCGTCAGCAGGAATGCGATTCCTTTTTTCATCATGCATGCCTCCTTTACTCACCCACAAGGGTGCTGGTGCGAAGATCCAGAATGCCGAACGCCAGACGGTGCGTGCCGATAGCCGACGCGGTGTAGGTGGAGCCGATCAGCTGGGTGAAGCCATCGCCGTCATCCACCACGTACACATAATCCTCAGTTCCTTCCGGGATGCCGCTGAGCACAAAGGTGAGAGGCTGATCGTAGCTGCCGCCCTGCACATAGCCGCTGGGCGCGCTCACGTGAAGAACGGGCTGTTCATCCTCGGTGACCAGATCGGGCGAGGTGTACACGGTTACGCTCTCGGTGAGGGATTCATAGGTGGTCTCGGTGATGCCATCCTCGTTGGTCACGCTTTCGGTGATGGCAATATCAAAGGAAACCTCCTCGTCGTCCATCTCGTCCGGGAGCTTCTTTTTGTTGATCGGCAGATCTTCAAAGGCTACATAGCCATTTTCAAACTCGATAGGATCCGGACCTTTGCTCTCAACCAGTGTTGGAGATGTGATTTTTGCAGTGGTCTCGCCTTCCAGCGTGATGATTACGCTCTTTTTTGCAACTGTGTCGTAGAAATATATAAAGCTGGTGATGCCATTTCTGATTGTATCTGCTATTGATACCTGATCAACAGCACCCTTGCCCAAGTCAACCAATGCATACCTTGCGACCACTTCGCCTTGTGCGTCAAACGCTTTGAATAGGATGGGCTGATCAGCTGGGAAATCAAGATCTGACCTGATCTGCTTGTGAAACGAATATAGAGTATGCTCTCCAGAGACTAGATATAGCCTGAAAAAGCCCTTAATGCCTGAAAGTGTTATGCGATATTTGTAAACCATATTGCTAAGGTAGTAAATAATTACTAAATTTGATATCTATGAGCCAAAAAGACACATACCTTACCATAGCTTCTCGCTCCGAAGGCCTGTTTAAGGACAATGGAAGCCGCTTTATCGCGCTTGCATATCCGGTGCAGACAGAGCAGGAGGTAAAGGAGATAGTGTCCTCTCTGCGCAAGGAATATTACGATGCGAGGCATCATTGCTATGCCTACCGTCTGGGTTATGACGGAGCGGTGTGGCGCGCGAGTGATGACGGGGAACCTTCCGGTACGGCAGGTCGTCCTATTCTTGGTCAGATTGACAGCTTGCAGCTATGTGATGTCCTGGTGGTTGTGGTGCGGTATTTTGGAGGAATCAAGCTTGGCGTTCCGGGCCTGATCAGAGCCTATAAAAGCTCTACCGCAGATGCTCTGGCTTCGGCTGAAATAGTTGAGAGGATAGCAGGGCACTGGTATAGGCTGGATTTTCCGTATGAAAATCTTCCTGCTGTTATGAAGGTCTTGAAGGATATGGATTTACAGCAGCGCAACCAGTCCTTTCTGAACGACTGTTCATTGGAAGTCTTTATAAGGCTCACTTTAGAAGATAATTTGATACAGCGAATTGAAAAAATCTGTAAATTTGAAAGAATAATTTAGTTCTTACTATGGAAAAATTGCACATTTTCAACGCAGGCCCTTGCCTGCTTCCTCAGGTAGCTATCGATAATACTATTGAGGCATTGAAAGATTTTAAGGGCACAGGAGTGTCTCTGATTTCCATATCGCACCGTACAAAAGGATGGGACGAGGTGATGGATGAGTGCCGTGCACTATGGAAGGAGCTTCTCAATATTCCAGATACACATGAGGTAGTTTTCCTTGGTGGAGGTGCAACTATGGAGTTTCTCTATGTTGCGATGAACTATCTTGAGAAGAAGGCTGGTTATCTTGATACAGGTGTTTGGGCAAACAAAGCATATAAAGAAGCAAAGGCTCTCGGAGATGCCATCTGCGTGGCAAGCTCAAAGGATAAGAATTACTCATACATCCCTAAGGGATATGAGATTCCTACTGACTTGGATTATTTCCATATCACAACAAACAATACCATCTATGGTACTGAGATTAGGGAGGATATCGACTGCCCTGTGCCTCTGATTGCTGATATGTCTTCAGATATTCTGACAAGAAAGGTGGATGTGAGCAAGTATGCATTGATTTATGGTGGCGCTCAGAAAAATGCAGGCCCTGCAGGTGTGGCATTTGCCATCATTGAGAAGGCTTCGCTTGGCAAGGTTACCCGTCATATCCCTTCTATGCTCGATTATCGCAATCATATTGATAAGCTTTCTATGTTCAACACTCCTCCGGTGTTCCCGATCTTTGTGATGAACGAGACTCTGAAATGGCTCAAGAGTGTTGGTGGAATCGATGCTATTCACGATATCAATGTGGCAAAGGCAGAAAGCCTTTATGCGGAGATTGACAGAAATAGTCTTTTTGTGGGAACTGCAGTTAAGGAGGATCGTTCTATCATGAACGTATGCTTTGTGATGGCAGAAGGCAAGGAAGCTCTTCAGGATGAATTCCTCGAGTTTGCAAAGTCTCGCAATATCGTGGGCATCAAGGGACATCGCTCTGTGGGCGGCTTCCGTGCTTCTATCTACAATGCATGTACTCAGGAGGATGTGGATGCTCTCATCGCTTGCATGCAGGAGTTTGAAAAGATGCACCAGTAAAACTTGAGGCTATGAAGATTCTTGTTGCAACTCAGAAACCATTTGCACCCAAGGCGGTGGCAATGATAAAAGATATTATCGAGCAGGCAGGTTATACATTTGCCTTGCTTGAAAAGTATGCAGACGTTGAAGAATTCAAGGCTGCAGTTGCAGACGCTGACGCACTCATCGTGCGCTCGGACAAGGTCACTCGCGAAGTCGTTGAGGCTGCTGCTCAGCTCAAGATTGTAGTGAGGGCCGGAGCAGGATATGATAATCTTGATCTTGAAGCTCTTAGTGAGCGCGGCGTTGTGGCGATGAATACCCCGGGCCAGAATTCAAATGCAGTAGCGGAGCTTGCCATCGCGATGATGATTTATATGTCACGTGCTCAGTTTACTCCTGCTACCGGCAGCGAAATCAGCGGTAAGACGCTTGGAATTCAGGCTTTTGGTAATGTGGGCCGTCTTGTGGGCCAGAAAGCTGCCGCACTGGGTATGAAGATTAAGGCTATTGATCCGTTCCTCAGTGACGAGCAGATTGTTGCCGGTGGGGCTGAGCCGGTGCATAGCTTGGAAGAGCTATATGCTGACAGCGATTTTGTGAGCATTCACATCCCGGCTACTCCGCAGACAGTGGGCAGCATCGGATATGATCTCATCAGCAAGATGCCTAAGGGTGCTACAGTGATCAATACGGCTCGTGCAGAGGTGATTGATGAGGCTGGTCTTGCTCAGGTGCTCGCTGAGCGCACAGACATCAAATATGCTGCTGATGTAGCTCCTGGCAATATCTCTCAGCTTCAGGAGGAGTTTGGAGTAAGAGTATTTGCTACCCCTAAGAAGATGGGAGCACAGACCGCCGAGGCAAATATCAATGCCGGTCTGGCAGCAGCACGTCAGATCGTTTCCTTCTTTAAAGAGGGAAATACACGTTTTCAACTTAACAAATAAACCAATAACTAAACACGACTAATAACATGGTACGAGTAAAACCTTTTGCAGCAATCCGCCCGCCAAAGAACATCATCACAGAAGTGGCAGCACCGCCATATGATGTCCTGAATTCTCAGGAAGCCAAGGCGATGGCAGGAGAGAAGTCACTTCTCCATATTACAAAGCCAGAGATAGATTTTGATCCTATTCTGCCTGATCATGACCCTGCTGTCTATGACAAAGCTGTAGAAAACTTCAAGCTTTGGCAGCAGAAAGGATGGTTGGTAAGAGATGAGAAGCCATGTTATTATGTCTATGCGCAGACGATGGATGCCCGCACTCAATATGGCCTGGTACTTTGTGCTCACACAGATGACTATGCCGCCGGCACCATCAAAAAGCATGAGCTCACCCGCAAGGATAAGGAAGATGACCGCATGACTCACGTGCGCATACAGAATGCCAATATCGAGCCTGTTTTCTTCTCTTTCAAGGACAATGCAGAGCTTTCTCAGATTGTTGAAGATGCTATCAGCAAGCCATCTGAGTTTAAGTTTGTAGATGAGAACGGCTTCGGACACGAGTTCTGGGTTATAGCGTGTGACAATGTTATTGCTCGTATAACCGAAATCTTTGAGACAGAGGTGGATGCTTTTTATGTTGCAGATGGACACCACCGCACAGCCGCTGCAGCAAGAGTGGGTGCAGAAAAGCGCGAGCAGAACCCTGCTCACACAGGAAACGAGGAATATAACTACTTTATGGCTGTATGTTTCCCTGAGACACAGCTCAAGATTATAGATTATAATAGAGTTGTCAAGGATCTTAATGGCCTTACTGAGGAAGAGTTGATTGAGAAGTTGTCAGAAGACTTTATTGTTGAGAAGAAGGGTGCAGAGATATATAAGCCTGCTGCTCTACATAACTTCTCAATGTATCTTGGAGGAGAATGGTACTCGTTTACAGCCAAGGAAGGAAGATATGATGATTCCGATCCTATAGGTGTACTTGACGTGACAATCCTCTCTCAGCTTGTACTTGATAAAATACTTGGTATCAAGGATCTTCGCACTGACAAGAGAATCGATTTTGTCGGAGGTATCAGAGGCCTTGGTGAACTCTCCAGAAGAGTTGATAACGGAGAGATGAAGGTTGCTTTTGCCCTTTATCCTGTGTCTATGAAGCAGCTGATTAATATCGCTGATAGCGGCAATATTATGCCACCAAAGACCACCTGGTTTGAGCCGAAGCTCCGCTCAGGTCTTGCAATACACAGTTTGGACTAGTTTTTATGCACATTGACTCTGCTCAAATACATAAAACTCTAAAGGAGTTTTTTGGATACGACAACTTTAAGGCGGATCAGGAGAAGGTTATCTCTCACTTGATATCCGGCGGAGACGCATTTGTCTTGATGCCGACAGGTGGAGGAAAATCTCTCTGCTATCAGTTGCCGGCTCTGCTGATGGAGGGGACTGCCATAGTCATATCTCCATTGATTGCCTTGATGAAAAATCAGGTCGATCTGCTCCGAGGGTTTGAAACCGGCCAGTCTTCGGTGGCCCATTTCCTAAATTCATCTCTCTCCAGACAGCAGATAGATGAGGTTAGGGAAGACTTGCTTTCTGGAAGGACAAAGCTCCTCTATGTGGCTCCAGAGTCATTGACCAAGGAAGAAAACGTTTCCCTTCTCAAAGAAGTCAAGATCTCTTTCTATGCTATAGATGAGGCTCATTGTATTTCAGAGTGGGGACACGATTTCCGCCCTGAATATCGACGAATCAGACAGATTGTGGACCAGATTGGAAGAGCACCAATCATTGCTCTCACAGCCACAGCGACCCCTAAAGTTCAGAACGATATATTGAAGAACCTTGCTATTCTGGATGCACAAGTATTCAAGTCTTCTTTCAATCGTTCCAATCTATATTATGAAATAAGGGATAAGTCTGATCCTGAGAAGGATATAATCAAATTTATCCGTCAGAATCCTGGCAAGTCGGGTATCATATATTGCCTTAGCCGCAAGAAAGTGGAGGAACTGGCAGAACTCCTCAATATCAACGGCATAAGTGCTCTGCCATACCATGCGGGTCTGGATGCAAAGACCCGAGCTGAAAATCAGGACAAGTTCCTGATGGAGGAAGTTAAGGTAATTGTCGCAACGATTGCCTTCGGTATGGGTATAGATAAGCCGGATGTGAGATTTGTCATCCACTATGACATCCCCAAGAGTATAGAGAGATACTATCAGGAGACGGG
>JAFNUQ010000044.1 GCA_017383945.1 Bacteroidales bacterium
AAAGATGGCGCGCGCTGACTCTATCAGAGAGGCAAAACAGAAGGCTAAAGACATCAAGGACAGCATTTTAGCTGAAGTGCCAAGAATCCTGGAGACCTATGCTCTCCCGGACTCAATGCAATATAAGCGCATCATCACCTGGACTGTAGACCAGGATTTCCATAAGATTGATGCAGCTATTCCGGACACTTCATTTAACTACTGGTTCAACGATTACCCTATCTTTAGAAACGATGTCAATGCTACTTGGCTAGGAATCTCTGGATCCCCTGCCCAGTATTATGATTTCTTCAAGAGGGGTGACGGAGAGAAAGTTGAGTTCTACAAAGCTCTTGAACCTTGGTCGTATAATCCTAATACGCTGCCGCACTATAACACCAAGAATCCATATACGGAGCTATCATACTTCGGAACCCTCTTTGCAAAAGACGAGAAGGTATCCGACAATCTGCATCTGTTTACTACACAGAATATCACTCCGGAATTTAACTTCTCGCTGCTATTCAACAGGTTTGGCGGTGAGGGTATGCTAAAAAACGAAGCGACGATAAACAAGACTACTGTTGTCCAGGCCAACTATCTCGGCAAGAAATACACTATGCATGCAGGCTATATCGGCAATACGCTTTCTCTCAAGGAAAACGGTGGCATAGTAGACAATAAGTGGATAAGGGATACGACTGTAGACTCCCGAGAGATTGCAGTAGCACTCAATAACGCCAAGTCAAAAGTTGCGAAGCACACGTTCTTTGTTGACCAACAGCTGAGAATTCCATTTAACTTCATCAACAAAATAAAGGCTAAGAAAGACTCAAGTTTTGTTGTTGACACGTTAAATATTGACAGAGACATCACCACCGCGTTTATCGGTCATAGCAGTGAGTTGTCAACCTATACCAGAAAGTACGAAGACAATATCTCCGAGAGTGATATCACCGGAAGAGATTTCTATCGCGACATCTTCAACTACAATCCGACTCAGTCAGCTGACTCAATGCGTGTTATGAAGCTTGACAACAAGTTTTTCATCAGACTTCAGCCTTGGGCAGAAGATGCGATAATCTCAAAACTTGATGTCGGTGTGGGAGACTACCTCCTGAACTTCTACAATCCTGATCCTAGTTCATCAGGCAACATCACTCAGAACAATGTGTATCTCTATGCTGGTGCGGAGGGTCAGTTGCGCAACAATTTCTATTGGGATGCAAAGGCAAGATTTGTCCTCCTTGGACACGATGCCGCTGATTTCAATATTGAGGCCAACGGAAGATTGCAATTCTTCCCATTCAGACGTGCCAAGAAAAGTCCTCTTGGGCTTAATCTTCACTTTGAAAGCAATCTGATTGAGCCGAGCTTTTATGAGCAGAATATTTATGCCAACCATTTCAAGTGGAATAACGATTTCGGCAAAGTCTCAACAACAATAGCACAAGGAGACTTTGACATTCCGCATTGGGATTTAAACTTCGGCGTCGGATATGCTTTGCTTGGCAACAGGCTATACTACGATGCTCAGGGCATCATAAAGCAGCATAATTCAGCAATGAGCGTTATCAGCGCAAACCTGCGCAAAAAGATAAAGTTGGGACCACTGCACCTGGACAACAGAGCCCTTCTGCAGTTCTCGTCCAACAATGAAGTACTGCCACTACCAACACTTGCTCTTAATCTCAGGTACTATTTTGAATTTGTAGTTCAGAAGGATGCATCCAAGACCAGAGATATTATGACTATGCAGATAGGCGCAAATGCGTTCTATAACAGCAAGTGGAACTCTCCAAGTTGGAACCCTAATTTAGGTGTTTTCTATAATCAGACCGAGCGACTCTACAATAACGGACCTTATTTTGATGCATTCATCAACATCCAATGGAAGAGAGCTTGTATTTTCCTCAAATACCAAAATGCAGGAGGCGGATGGCCGATGAAGAAGTTTGATTACTTCAGTTCAGACAACCGCATCGTGACTACAAATGGCATGGACGGATTTAAGATAGGTATCTATTGGCCGTTCTATGCTCAACCTACCGGTAGACCTGGACCTCCTCCATCTAGTGAATAAACTTAAATGAACAAATCCAACAAAACTTCAATAGCTGTATTTGTCCTGACTTGTGCAATCATAGCAGGAAGTTTTATCGCCTCGCTTTTTGCTCCAAGGCAAAACTCAGAGATTGAATACAGAGAGCACACTCGTTGTGTTCTTGAGTTTGACAGGAATGTCAATACTACAAAATCGTTGATAGTAGGTTATAACTATCACCTGGTCCAGGAGTATGCCAAGCACACACATCAAAGCATTGACATCCGTCTCACTAGTCACAAGCATGCGTCCTACATCGATTCGCTCAAGTCAGGAGCAATCGACCTGCTTGTAATGAGCATCAATGACGCACTCAAAGTCGACAGTGTGCTTTTGGTCGGTCCTATTGATGACGTGAGTATGTGGCTGATGAGGCTAGATGACGAGAAGCACAAAAAGCAGGTACAAGACTGGCTGGCGCAACATAGTCAAAGGCCGGACTTCCACAAAACAAGAGATCTTTATATTCAACGATTTTCCCCTTTCAGAGCAAAGCGAAGGACGGAAATCAGCCCATATGACAGCATCATAAAGGTCTATGCAGACACTCTTAGAATTGATTGGAGGCTACTTGCAGCTGTTGTATATAAAGAATCTCGATTCCATATAGAAGCTCGTTCACAAAGAGGCGCAAGCGGACTAATGCAGATGATGCCACGCACTGCCAAACACCACAATGTCAAGGACCCACTCAACCCAGAAGACAATATCAGAGGTGGCTCAGAGCACCTTGGCGAACTTATGCATATGTATAGGAACATCGGTGCAGATAACGAGGAGAGCTTCAAATATAGTCTGGCGGCCTACAATGCCGGAATAGGACGCATCAGGGATGTACTCAACGTCGCCAGGGCAAATGACATATCAACCGGATATTGGGAAAACATGGCGGAACTCGTGATTCCTGAGATGAGGGATAGCTCCAAGATTGACACCAGCATCGTAAAACTGGGCACATTCAAGGGATTTGAAACTATAGCCTATGTGGATAATATCATAACCATCTATGAGGAATTCAAACGCATCTGTCCATAGAGACTTAGTTGATATATTCTTATTATCTTTGCAATCCATTAATACTAAAAAATATGACAGCTCATTATACAAGTAAGCACGGTTTGGTTTCAAAAATGCCAGAGGAATTATATATGGCATTTTGCGATATGCGCAATTTTTCCAGCATAATGCCGGGGAAAATTGATGCTGAGATTACTGCGGATTATGACAATCTGAGCATAACAGTGCAAGGTTTCAAGATCAGCGTACGAGTAGATGACCGCGTGCCATATTCTATTATCCGCATTGGCAGCGGCGAGTCTCCTATCGAATTTGTAGGAGTTCTTCACTTTGACCGACCTGAGATTCCTTGCAAGACTGACTTCTGGATTGAGCTTGATGCCAACATCAATTTTATGATGAAGACTATCTTAGGCTCTAAGATTCAGCAGGCGCTGGACAAAGCAGTAGATACACTTGTAGACATTTCCGAAGGCAGAATGCCTAATGTTCCTAATGACTTTGTTTAATGTCTGAAGCTTCTGTTTCCATAAGATTCAACCCGTTTAAAGGATCCGACGGTCCTAAAGGGCAGGCTGTGCCCTGGAATCCCCACGGACAGCTCCTTTCAGAACGTCCAAGCTTCACTCTTGACCCACTTTTCCACGCTGGCTGCTATTATGTTCAAGATAGTTCTGCGATGTATGTGGGGCATATATTCAGAAAAATAGTAGACTCTATGGGTTTTGCCAGAAGCGGGCTGAAGGTCCTTGACCTTTGCGCCGCGCCGGGTGGCAAAACCACCGATATCGCCTGCTCCTTGAGGGAGCGTCTGGGCAGCGACTTCCTACTCGTGAGCAACGAAGTGATGAAAGCTCGCGCAGCCATCCTCAGCGACAATGTTGCACTATGGGGCGACCCCAACATAGCTGTGTGCTCTTGCGATCCGTCTGCATTCGCGCAGCTGGAAGGATTCTTTGATATAATAGTGGCAGATGTCCCTTGCAGCGGCGAAGGTATGTTCCGCAAGGATCCACGAGCTGTGCAGGAATGGAGTCCGGAGGTGGTTGAGCTTTGCTGTGCAAGACAGAAACGCATCCTTGCTGATATGTGGCCTTGCCTCAAAGAAGGCGGTGTGCTCATCTACTCTACCTGCACATATGAAAGTTGCGAGAATGACGATAACCTGCTGTGGGCCGCTCAGACACTTGGAGGAGATATTATCCCTCCGGAAGATGAATTCTCGTCATTTGGAGTAGAACTCACCCAATATGGATACCTGCTCAAAGCAGGAGTGGTGCCTGGAGAAGGCCAGTGGGTAGGAGCTCTGGTAAAGACAAGCGCCCAGCGTGAGAAGAAGCATTGCAGCATAGAGACCCTCAGGCCTCTGAGATATGGTATAGAGAAGGGCAGCTTTAAAGGCAAGGATTTTATACCTAACCCGGATTATGCATTGTCAATTGATTTTGACAGGACCGCATATCCTCTTATAGAAGTGGACCTTCCTACAGCCCTCAAGTTCCTGCACAGAGACAGTTTTGCCATCCCTGGCGCTGCGCTCGGATATAATGTTATCTGTTATCTAGGACACCCTCTTGGATTTGTAAAAAACATTGGGCAGAGGTGCAACAATCTTCTTCCAAAAGGAAGACGCATATTAATGAATGTTTAAAATAGAGATATGAAACGTATATTAATACTTATTTCGCTTATCACATTGGGCTTGTGCGCTCAGGCTCAGACTAAAGATCATAAAGCAGACTACGAGAGACAGGTGCGCATGATGGGCATTGCAGGACTTGGTGTGGATTCGATCATCAATCGATGGGCAGAAGAAGCACCCGAGGACACCGACATGCTGACTGCAAGATTTAACTATGACTTTGTTAAATCTCAGAGTAACAACGTTATACAGAAAAACCAGAAGAAGTATCTTGGCAAGGCGCCAATCATGACTTTGAAAGACTCCCTGAACAACGACGTATTCTATTTTGAGGACATTCAGTTTAATGATGAGTTGGTAGGATCTGCATTAAAGGCTATCGACAAAGCCATCAGCATCAACCCTTCTGAACTCCGACACAGAATCAGCAAGATCTCTGCTTTGATGATGTATGAAAAAGAGAGTCCGGATCTAGCGGTTGCTCAGATCAATGAGCTCATAGATTTAAATAAAACTACAGAGTGGACATTTGACGGAGAGAAAGCAGATAGTGAACTTTTCTGCCAGATGGTCGGAGAATATTGCGTCAGTCTGTTCCAGATTGCAAGCCCTGCATCCTATGAATATTTTCTCAATCTTTCAGAGAAGATGTCTAAGCTTTTCCCTAAGAACACCGTATTCATCAACAATATCGGTTCTTACTGGCAGGTAGCAAAGAAGGACAACAAAAAGGCAGCTAAATTCTACAAGAAAGCCTTGAAGATTAATCCTGAGGACTATGCAGCGAGCAAGAATATGAAGATCATTGAAGCTTCTAACGCTGCTTCACGCTCAAAGAAGGGTCGATCTTAGAGATAAACATTATCGGGAGTAGCAGAAGAAGCATAATAACTGCAAAGGTCACAAGATTGGCCAGAACTACCCCGACAAGATCAATATTGACAGGCACCCAGCTGACATAATAGTTGGCTGGGTCTAGTTTTTTCAGATGAGTCCAATCCTGCACTAGACAGAACAAAAGTGCAGCTCCGTTACCTAAGAGCATTGCTTTGCCCACCAGCCGAGCACTCATTTTAAGGAAAACGGAAGCGATAGACCGGTTGTTCATTCCCAGAGTTTTCAGAGTACCTATTGTAGAAATATTGCGGAAGAGGAGGATAAGTAGACCCGAAATCATATTAAATCCTGCTACTATGCTCATCAACAATATGATAGCATAAACATTGAAGTCTATGAGATCAAGCCACTCAAAAAGTTGAGGATACTTCTGCCTTGAACTTTGTGCGGCGAGGCCTGTCAACACAGCCAGTTCCTCTGTCTTGTTCTTTATGATATTTGTTTCTTGATAGTTTTTCTTCAGGTGCACGTCTACGGCACTATACTGAGCATCTGTCCAGCCATTTAACCTCTGGAGAGTGTGGATATCGGCATAGACATAAGGCGTCAAGTCAGATCCCAGAGGGTTCTCATAACTATCAGCAACAACAAAATTACGTATCTTAAATCCGTTGGACATAAAATAGGAAGTCAAGGTATCCCCCTGGCTCAAACCCATCTTAGCTGCAAGAGTGGTCGGGAATACCAGCCCCAAAGAGTCCGCTAACTTTTCTGAAGCTTTAATAATTACACCTTGAAAGCCAGCTTCAGACTTCAATACCGCGGTGTTCATCACTGCCGGAACAAATGATTGCACACCCTCGATAGAAGATATCCTATCTTTCAGGTTTTCATCAAGATCGAGTGGATTATCGCTTTGAAATAGGTCCTGTACTTCATTTGATAGCACAACATCTCCTGTCATAGTTGCTATACCGGCATTTATCTCATTTCTGAAACCCTGTGAGATACTCTCGGCAAGGACTATAACAAAGAAGGAGATGGCTATCACAATGATAGCCATCCTTCCTTTAAACTGAAGGCGTTTTGCTATGAAGCCAGTAACGCCCATATTACCAGATAATCACTCTTTCCTCAGCAGGTCTCCACATTGGATCACCTTCCTTGATGTCAAAGGCAGTAAAGAACTGCTCAAAATTTCTAAGAGCAGCGTTTACTCTATTCACGCCCAAAGAGTGTACATCAATCTTAGTCAAGCGAGCCTTCTCCTCGTCAGTAATATTCTGACCCCAAAGGTGTGCATAACCGATGAAGAATCTCTGCTCGGCTGTGAAGCCATCGATAGGTTCTGGAGTCTGACCATTGAGTGAATTGTGGAAAGCTGTCCAAGCAAGGCTCAAACCGCCCTGATCTGCAATATTCTCTCCGAGGGAGAGTGTACCATCTGCGTTAAGACCAGGAAGCACCTCAATCTCGTCATACTGCTTTACAAGTACAGCGGTCTTCTCCTTAAACGCTGCCTCATCCTCTGCTGTCCACCAGTTATTCATATTACCGTTCTTGTCAAAGAGTCTACCCTGGTCATCAAAACCATGAGTCATCTCGTGGCCAATCACCACGCCGATTGCACCATAGTTGACTGCATCATCAGCATTGGCATTGAAGAATGGCGGCTGAAGGATAGCTGCAGGGAAGCAGATTTCGTTGGTTGTAGGGTTGTAGTATGCGTTGACAGTCTGAGGAGTCATACCCCACTCTGTAGGATCTGTCTCCTTGCCAAGCTTGCTGAGGTTGTCTGCAACATACCAGGCACTTGCAGCACGCATATTATCATAGTAGCTGTTCTCCGGATTTACTACAAGGCTGCTGTAATCTTTCCACTTGTCAGGGAAACCGATCTTAACGGTGAAGCCCTCAAGCTTCTCACGAGCATACTTCTTTGTAGCGTCTGACATCCACTCAAGTGCATCAATATGCTGACCGAGTGAAATCTGGAGGTTTTTAACCATCTCAAGCACTCTGTCCTTGTACTCCTGAGGGAAATATTTAGCAACATACATTTGGCCTACAGCCTCACCGAGGATACTGTTTGGAACGCTCATAGCTCTCTTCCATCTAGCCTTCTGCTCAGTCACACCACTCATCTGAGTGCTGAAGAACTCAAATGAAGCATTATAGAAGTCGTCTGAAAGGTAGCTTGCGGCACCGCTCAACATCAATCCTGCAGTATAGTCCTTGAGAGACTCAAGATCTGCCTTTGCAAAGAAAGCATTGAAACCATCGAAGTATGAAAGCTGCTGAACGATCACTTTATCCTGTGCAGGAATTCCAAGGGCCTCAAAGAAG
>JAFNUQ010000006.1 GCA_017383945.1 Bacteroidales bacterium
AGATACCCTGTAATCATCGACAATATGATGAATCTTGAGCTTCTTACAGTGGCACATAGAATGTGCGAAGACGAGAGACTGCTTGAAGTAGCCCTCACACACGCCCGCACAACGCTGAAAAATCATTTCCGTGAGGATTATAGCAGCTACCATCTTGTTGATTATGATCCAGAAACCGGAGAAGTGAGATCACGAGAGACCGTACAAGGATACGAACACGAGTCATTGTGGGCAAGAGGACAAGCCTGGGCTCTCTATGGATTTACGATGATGTATAGGGAGACAGACCAGCAGGAATTCCACGACGCAGCCGTATTGATTGCCGACCGCATCCTTCAGGAACTTCCAGAAGACGGTATGCCTTATTGGGATTTTGACGCTCCTGATATCCCTAACGCACTCAAAGATGCATCTGCTTGTGCAATTATGGCGTCTGCATTCGCCGATCTCGGCTATATCTGCCAGGACAGCGATAAAGCAAAGGTTTACATCGCTACTGCAGACAAGCAGGTGCGCACACTCGCAAGCGAGACATATCTCGCCGCAAAGGGAGAAAATGGGGATTTCCTCATCAAGCACTGCGTGGGCAACCTTCCTGAGAAATCAGAGATAGATGTGCCTCTTTCTTATGCTGATTACTACTTTATCGAAGCAATAAATAAACTTAATTCACAATATTATTATGAAGGCCTGTAAAAATATGAGAAGTATTGGTGTACTCACATCTGGAGGAGATGCACCAGGTATGAATGCCTGCGTAAGAGCAGTCACCAGAGCGGCCATCAACGAAGGCTGGAAGGTATGGGGCATCTACCGTGGCTGGCAGGGACTTATCGAGGGTAAGATCCAGGAGCTGACAACAGAAAGTGTGAGCAGCACAATACAAAGAGGCGGAACAATCCTCAAGACTGCAAGAAGTAAAGAATTTATGACTCCTGAGGGCAGAGAAACCGCCTACTCAAATATTCAGAAATTTGGAATTGACGCGATAATCGTAATCGGCGGTAACGGATCACTTGCAGGAGCGCAGGCTCTCGCTTCAGAGTATGATATCCCCGTAATCGGTCTTCCAGGCACCATCGACAATGACCTCTATGGCACAGATCACACAATCGGCTATGACACAGCACTCAACACTATTATGGAGTGCGTCGATAAGATCCGTGATACCGCATCCAGCCACAACCGCATCTTCTTCGTCGAAGTGATGGGACGTGACGCTGGCTTCCTCACCCAGAACAGTGCGATTGCCGCTGGCGCCGAGGCTGCAATTATTCCGGAAGACAACACAAATATTGACCAACTCGCCGACTTCATCGGCCGCGGTATCCGCAAGAGTAAGAACAGTAGTATCGTGCTCGTATCAGAAAAAGATGGAGGTGCGATGCATTATGCAGAGCGTGTCCGCAAAGAGTATCCGGAGTTTGACGTGAGAGTTTCTATTCTTGGACACCTTCAGAGAGGTGGTACTCCTACCGCCTACGACCGCATCCTCGCCAGCCGTTTGGGAGTCGCATCTATCGAGGCTCTCAAAGAAGGCCAGAGAAATGTAATGATTGGCATCAAGCACGATGAGATCACCTATGTCCCTATCTCAAGGGCAATTAAAATAGACAAGCCTATTGCTCGCGAATTGATAAATGTATTAAATATTTTATC
>JAFNUQ010000045.1 GCA_017383945.1 Bacteroidales bacterium
ACCGCTTCCTTCATCTGAGCTTCAGACAAAACGGGAGTTGCAATGAAAACGGTTTCGTACTGTTTGATCATTTTGTTAAAAAATTAAGTGTTTAAAAAAGCCCCTATTTTTAGGGGCTGCAAAGATATAAATTATTTTTAATGTGTGCAATACTTTTCTGGATGCTTTGCCGTGAGCTTCATCTCCTCGTATTTCTTCTGTATCAGGTCAGTGTCCTCTCGAGCGTTGTCTGAGATTTCAAATCTTTCTCCGATGCTCACTCTTTTGCGTCCCCAGTCAAAATATCCGAGATATACAGGGCAATTCATAGCCTTGGCAATCGCGTGGTAACCCATCTTCCATTTCTTTACCGGTTTGCGGGTGCCTTCCGGAGCAATGCAAAGATGGAAATCTCCCTCTTCCTTTTCCATTGCGCTGATTACGCTTCTGACAACTGTAGCGCCGCTGCTGCGATCTACAGGGATGCATCCCCAGGCTTTGAGTATCCAACCAAGAGGGCCCCAGAAGAACTCTTTCTTGATCATCACTCTCGCTTTGCCACCTTCTGCCTTGTAGAAGAAGTAGGCAATGAGGAAGTCTCCGATGCATGTGTGAGGTACGCCCAAGATGACGCACTTCTTTTCTGGTGCCACTCCGCTTTCAGCCCTCCAGCCAAGCGAATGAAGGATGAACCTGTAAAAGTTAAATTTCTTCTTTTCTGCCATAGCTAAATATTGATATCTTCAAGTTCTTCCTCGCTTCGAAGGTTTGCTGTGATGAAGTTCTGTCTCTCAAGAGTGTTGTTGCCCATATAGAATTCCATAATGTCGGCAATGCTCTCTTCCTCTGATAGCTTTACGAGATCAAGACGCATATTCTCTCCGATAAAATCCTCAAATTCCTTAGAAGAAATCTCTCCAAGGCCTTTAAATCGAGTAATCTCTACACCTGTTTTGAGGGCGGCAATCGCCTTGTCTTTCTCCTCGTTGTTGTAACAATACCTGTTTTCCTTCTTGTTGCGCACTCGGAAAAGCGGTGTCTGCAGGATGTGCACGTGATTTCTTCTGATGAGGTCTGGATAGTACTTCATGAAGAATGTGAGCACTAGCATGCGGATGTGCATACCGTCGTCATCGGCATCTGTTGCAATGACGATATTGTTGTATCTGAGGTTTGCAAGATCATCTTCAACGCCAAGTGCAGAGATGAGCATATTCAACTCGTCATTTTCTGCAACCCTTCTGCGGCTCTCCTTGTAACAATTGATAGGCTTGCCTCGGAGAGAGAATACTGCCTGGTAGTTGGCGTTGCGTGCCTTGGTGATGGTTCCGCTTGCGGAGTCGCCCTCGGTGATGAAAATTGATGAATTCTCAATATTCTCCTGGTTCTTCTCCGTGCGCTTGTCATTATAGTGGAAGCGGCAGTCGCGAAGCTTGCTGTTGAAGACGCTGGCTTTCTTGTTGCGCTCACGTGTCTTTTTCTGGATGCCGGAAATCTCCTCTCTTTCTTTCTGAGAAGCCTTGATCTTCTCTTCAAGAAGAGGAACTATCTCTTTGTGGATGTGCAGATAATTATCAAGGTTCTTGGCGATGAAATCATTGACATATGACCTGATGGTCGGGCCAATATCAACTTTCATTGCGCCTTTTTCCTGATACTGCTTCTCCCACATATAGTTTGAGCCCAATTTTGTCTTGGTCTGGCCTTCAAAATTAGGGTCCTGAATCTGGATACTGATGGCTCCAACAACGCCTTGACGGCAGTCTGCCGGCTCGTAGTTTTTCTTGAAGAACTCCTTGAGAGTCTTTGCGATGGCCTCTCTGTAGGCGGCAAGGTGGGTGCCACCGTCGCGGGTGTTCTGTCCGTTGACAAACGAAGAAATATTTTCTCCGTAGGCGTTGCAGTGAGTAAGCACTATCTCAATGTCCTCACCCACCAGGTGTATTGGCGGGTAGATAGGTTCCTCGGTAAGGTTTTCATTTACAAGATCAAGGAGACCGTTTTCTGATTTGTATGCTGTACCGTTGAGGTTGAGAGTCAGGCCCTTTTTAAGGAACGAGTAATTCTTGACCATGGTTGTCACATAGTCAAGGTTAAAGGCAAACTGGCCAAACATCAGGCTGTCCGGCTTGAAGATGATGGTTGTGCCGTTCTTCTCCTTGGTTTCTCCCTTACCGCTGTCTTTGAGATCTCCGCGCTCAAACTTTGCCCAAGAGCATTCGCCATCTCTATGTGAGCACACATAAAAGCTCTCGGAAAGAGCATTTACGGCTTTTGTACCCACGCCGTTGAGACCTACCGACTTCTTGAAAGCCTTGTCGTCAAACTTTCCTCCGGTATTGAGTATGCTGACAGCCTTTACTACCGAGTCAAGCGGAATGCCTCGTCCGAAGTCGCGCACGGTCACAGTGTTGTCTTCAATAGTAATGCGGATCTCCTTGCCGAAACCCATTGCAAACTCATCCACAGAGTTGTCTACAATTTCTTTCAGCAAGACATAAATACCGTCTCCTGGATTCTTGCCGTCACCTAAACGGCCGATATACATACCTGGGCGTAACCTGATATGGTCGACGCCCTCTATGGTGCGTATGTTCTCGTCAGAATAATTTATTGCGTTATTTTGTGTCATTTCTTACTAACCACTCCCTTTATGTTCAGTCTTATCGGTTTTTTCTGATAAGAGGTATACACTGTAAGGGCTTTGTTGAACGGATATGCGCCCTCGTCATTGGAATATGTAGCTTTGATTTCTCCCTTCTGTCCAGGCTCTATTGTCTCTCGAGTCCAGCTGACATCGGTGCATCCGCAAGTGCTGATTACAGCAAAGATGGTCACAGGCTCGTCTGAGTTGTTGCTCAACGTAAACGTGCAGGACTGAGGCCCATCTTTTAAAGTAATGGTCCCAAAGTCGTGAGTGGTCTTGTCAAAAGTGACATTACCATTGAGCACAAGACTGAGAAGAGTAATCAATAATAGTTTCATTCCATGCAATTTGTGCAAAATTACGAAATCTTTTTTGTACTTTCCTTTAGAAAAACTTGAGCTTTTCAAAATTTACTCTTAAATTTGTTAGTCAAAAAACACAAAAACTAAAATTATGGCTTACAAAATTGACCCTAACACCTGCGTAGCATGTGGTACATGCCAGGGTGAATGTCCTTCAGGAGCAATCATGGAAGGCGATGTTTATACTATTGATCCAAACCTTTGTATCAGCTGTGGCGCTTGCGCAGATGCTTGTCCAATGGGATCTATCTCACCAGATGAGTAGTATATAGTATGAAAAAGTTTTTTTTAGGGGCTCTTACAGCCCTTTTTGCGTTTATTAGCGCAAACGCATACGAACTCCCAAAGCCAAACTTCACTCTCAAGCTTTATCCTGAGGGACAGAATGTCGACAAAGGTATTGTTGAGGATGGTAAGGCCATCACGCTCGGCCCTCTTGAAGCCAACGGCCTGACTGGAGAAAATACAGTCAACCCAAGAGGCAATGTGGGCAATATCGGTGATGGTGCATATATTGATATTTATCTCCCTGAACAGTGCAATGGTCAGATGATTGTGGTGTGCCCAGGTGGTGGTTATTCAAACTGCTCAGCAGCCAACGAAGGTAGCCGTGTTGCAGACTGGTGCCTTAAAAAAGGCATCGCAGTGTGCGTGGTTCTCTATCGTATGCCAAACGGACACAGCAAGCTCCCTCTTCATGACGTGCAGAATGCATTTAGATATTGTCGCGCGCACGCGCAGGAGTGGGGCGTAAACCAGATTGGCGTGATGGGATTCTCTGCCGGAGGTCACCTTGCAGCTTCAGCATCTACTCTATTTGTTGATGATGTTACCCGTCCTGATTTCTCTGTACTTGTATATCCAGTAATCACTTTTGAGGAATTTGTGACTCATGCTGGTACTCGTATGAACCTCATCGGTGCACGCACTTCCCAGCAGATGGTTGAGTACTATTCTCTTGAAAATCAGGTGACTAAGGATACTCCTCCAACCATCCTTCTTCTTAGTGGCGATGATAGAGCTGTGCCTGCAGAAAACAGCATCCGTTATTATCAGTCTATGCTCAAGCATGGAGTTAAGGGTGAGCTTCATATCTTTACTTCAGGCGGTCATGGCTGGGGTTTCACTACAGTAGAGAATAGCGGTTACGATGGTCTTGGTGATCAGAGAGAAAACTTCTATCAGGTCCTTTCTCGCTGGCTTGAAGCAAGAAACAAGTAATTTCTTATTTACAATATCGATTAAGAGACACCCAACGGTGTCTCTTTTTTATTACCTTTGCACTAAATAAGTTTTTGTTATGATATTTGAAGATTTTAGATTGCGCGTATTTGAGAGGGTAGCCCGTCTTGGAAGTTTTACATCTGCGGCCAAGGAACTAGGTGTTTCGCAGCCGGCGGTGAGTCAGCATATTGCTGAAATAGAGAAGTTTACCGGCATTAAGCTCTTTGACAGAGTGCGTGGTGGTATAGAGCTCTCTCCCCAGGGAAGACGTTTTCTTGAGCAGACTGATGCAATTTTGAAATCCTATTCTGAGCTGGAGTGTAATCTTCGCACTCCAAAATCTATACTTATCAAAAACGTCATTCTTCAAGGCCAAAAGTGTAATATCCTCATTAAGGATCAGCAATTTGAAGATTTAAATGCACCGGCAGAAGCCCCAGCAGAAAAAGTCCTAGATGCAGAAGGACTTGCTGCGCTTCCGGCTTTATATAATACCCATAATCACGCGGCGATGACTCTTCTTCGTGGCTATGCAGACGATATGCCTCTGCAGAAATGGCTCACAGAGTATATCTGGCCCTATGAAGACAAACTCACCCCGGAAGATATTTATCGTGGAAGTGAGATTGCTGTAAATGAGATGGTTGCGAGTGGTAGCGTGTTCTTCAATGATATGTATTTTGACATTGAGCAGACAATACGAGCCGTGGATCATAGCGGTATGCGTGCAGCAATTGGCGTTACCGTAATGGAAAACCACACTAAGGCGCAGGAGGAGCAGAAGCTGGCGTTCATAGAAAACTGGCAGGATCCGACTGGTGGACGCATTCAGCTTGTGATGGCCCCTCACGCAATCTATACAGTCGGAAAGGATAAGCTCAAGCGTTGTGCCGCAACAGCCCGCAAGCACAATATGCGCATCCATATTCACCTCTCGGAGACTGAGCAAGAGGTGCAGGATTGCCTCAAGGAGCACGGCAAAACGCCGGTGCAGTACCTCGATTCAATCGGTTTTCTCGGTCCGGACGTAATTGCAGCTCATTGTGTGCATGTCGCTGAAAGCGAATGGAAGACTCTCGCCAAGCGAGGTGTGACAGTGAGTCATTGTCCTTGCTCAAATATGAAACTTGGCAGCGGCCGTTTTCCATATGAACTTGCACTCAATTCGGGATGCCGCATCACTCTTGGCACCGACGGTGCATCGTCCAACAACAATCTGGACCTTCGAGAAGAGATGAAGTTTGCTTCGCTCTTGGCTAAGGTCAGCGGCGATCCAAGCCTGCTGCCGGCAGAAGAGCTCTTCCGCTGGGCGACAAAAAACGGAGCAGAAGCCTTCGGCATCAATGCCGGAGAGATTGCGGTAGGGAAGAGGGCAGACCTGATCCTGGTTGACCTTGCTAACCCTCGCATGCAGCCTTGCCACAACCTGATTTCCAACTTTATCTACAGCGCTGACTCGTCCTGCATCACCAATGTCATCTGCGACGGCAGGATAGTGAAATAATTTCACTTATCATTGGCAAACTGCGTTTGCGCATTGGTCTGTAGGGCGTTCGCTGCGCTCACTCCTTCCCACTGCGCTGAGCTTGTGGGCCCCTTCCGCTATCAGCCGCGGATGGCTAGGCCCTACAGTCCAATCGCAAAACTTCGTTTTCAACGCTAGAGTGGATATACTTGAAAATATTTAAAAATCGTATTCTACAATAATTGAAGCATATTCATTCCAATATTGTTTGGTTGTATATTCTCCTCTTGTGCCTGTGGGGACATATATTTTTTTATTACTAAGTGAATAACCAAACATTGAATAGCCGCCATCTGGCGGAGTTATGGGCTTGCTGTATACTTCTTTCACAGAATTGTCAAAAGCATAATATCCGATTGATTTGATAGAACGAGGTAATCTAATGGTCTGAAGACTTGAGCAGCCATAGAATGCATTTTGTCTAATTGAATGTACACTATCTGGGATAATAACATTCTTTATTTCTGTATAATCTTGAAATGCACCAACTCCAATTGTTGTTACACCATCAGGTATTTCATAATCTGTTATCCCAGATGGAGCAAATGACTTCAACTCTCCTTCTATGATCAAGCAGCGTTGATCTGAGGAGGAAAATTTTCCATCGAATGATTTCAAACTTTTGCATTTCCCAAAGACATAATCTCCCAATGATACTACAGAATCTGGAATTGTTATGCCCTTTAAGCTACTACAGTCATCAAATGCATAGTTACCAATAGTGGTTACAGAATCAGGTATAATAATATTTGTTAAACTTGAGCATCCTTGAAATGCTTGTTGTCCGATAATAGTGATACTATTGGGAAGATTTATACTTTTAATAGAAGCACAACCAGAAAACGTTCCACTGTTAATTTCTTTGATTGTGTTTGGAAGATCTATACTTTTAATCGAAGTACAACCGGCAAAAGCTAAGATACCAATCTCTTTGATTGTATTTGGAATCTTTATGTTTAGTAGACTCTTGCACCCTGAAAATGTTCCTTGTTCAATGCTTGATAAAGACAACGAGTCATATCCTTTTACTTGTTCGAGTCTCTCGCATAAATAAAAGGCGTATTGACTTATC